>JACVCQ010000102.1 GCA_016741945.1 Chitinophagaceae bacterium | reverse complement strand
CTTTATTAGAAAAAGGTGCCACTATTACTGCGTTTGATCCGGAAGCCATGCCCAATGTTCGTAAGCAATTCGGTGATCGTATTCAATTGGCTACAAGTCAGTATGACACATTGGATCAGGCAGATGCATTAATCATTGCAACCGAGTGGAGTGAGTTTCGTACTCCCGATTTTGAAATGATTGAAAATAAACTCAAACAAAAAGTCATTTTCGACGGAAGAAACTTATTTGATGTGAAGCAGATGGATGAATTAGGGTATCATTATGAAAGTATTGGACGAAAATAGTTAATAGACCATGGTCCATGGTCCATGGACTATTTTTCTATGGAAAAAAAACGAATACTCATCACCGGTGCTGCCGGATTTCTTGGATCACATCTTTGTGATCGATTCATTCGTGAAGGATATCATGTTATTGGTATGGATAACTTGATAACAGGCGATATGAATAATATCGAACATCTTTTAAAGTTGCCGAATTTCGATTTTCATCATCACGATGTCACCAAGTTTATTCATGTGTCCGGACATCTTGATTATATTCTTCATTTTGCTTCTCCGGCTAGTCCTATTGATTATTTGAAAATACCCATTCAGACGTTAAAAGTGGGGGCATTGGGTACCCATAATTGTTTAGGCTTAGCCAAGGCCAAAAAAGCGAGAATTCTAGTAGCTTCTACCAGTGAAGTATATGGTGATCCATTGGTACATCCTCAAACAGAAGAGTATTGGGGTAATGTGAACCCGGTGGGCCCAAGAGGAGTGTATGATGAAGCCAAACGTTTCATGGAGTCTATCACTATGGCATATCATACGTATCATGGTGTAGAAACCCGAATAATTCGAATATTCAATACGTATGGTCCGCGTATGAGATTGAATGATGGGAGAGCATTGCCTGCTTTTATCGGACAAGCATTACGCGGAGAAGATATTACTGTGTTTGGAGATGGTAGTCAGACCCGTTCTTTTTGTTATGTTGATGATTTGGTGGAAGGTATTTATCGTTTACTCATGAGCGATTATAGTATGCCGGTTAATATTGGGAATCCCAATGAAATTAGTTTATTGGAGTTTGCAAAAGAAGTATTAAAACTAACTGGTGCAGGTGTTAAGATTGTTCACAAACCACTACCAGTAGATGACCCTAAACAAAGAAGACCTGATATTACGAGAGCTAAGGAGTTATTGGGTTGGGAACCTACTATTGACAGAGCAGAAGGATTGAAAATGACGTATGCATATTTTAAAAATCTTCCTAAAGAAGAATGGACCAAGCAGCCTAAAGAATTTACGAATTAATAAATATGCAAAAGCCATTAGTAGTTGTAACAGGAAAGAATGGTCAGTTGGGTTGGGAGCTGATTCAATTAGCACAACAATATGCTAAAGATTTCGACTTTCTTTTTACCGATAGAAATCAATTGAATCTCGCAGATGAACAATCCATTACTCAGTTCTTTCAAACGTATCAACCTACTTATTTTATCAATTGTGCGGCATATACAGCAGTAGACAAAGCTGAATCCGAACAGGATCTGGCTTATCGAGTTAATGCACTAGCTGTTGCACAAATTGCTTATCACTGTAATCTTTCCAATACTAAATTAATCCATTTTTCAACTGATTATGTATTTGATGGAAAGGGTACAACTCCGTATACAATCGATACACCTACCAGTCCTGTAAATTATTATGGATATACCAAACGGATTGGAGAGCAACTGGCTTTAGAAAATCATTCGTCTACCATCATTATCCGAACATCATGGGTTTACAGTTCTTATGGTCATAATTTTGTAAAAACGATGTTGCGTTTGATGAAAGAACGTGATACGATAAAAGTAGTGGCTGATCAAAAAGGTTGTCCTACTTATGCGGCTGATTTGGCAGCAGCAACGATGAACATCATAATAGCTTCTCAAAATGGGAATTTTCATCCCGGAATTTTTCATTACAGCAATGCCGGAGAAACTAACTGGTATGAATTTGCAAAAGCCATTCGTGATGCTGCCGAATTGACTTGTACAGTTGAACCAATTACGACATCTGAATATCCTACACCAGCCAAGCGTCCGGGGTATTCTGTCATGGACCTGTCTACCATTACAGAACAGTATCATATTCAAACAAAAGCATGGCAAGAAAGCCTGAGCAATTGTTTGGCCGTGTTGAAGGAAGAGAGGATACAATAATGTGAAATAAGGAATCAGGAATAAGAAATCAGAAAGTGATTCTTGAGTCTTGTTCCTTCCCTGTTTCTTGTCCCTTGTTTCTTATTTCTCTGTTCTCTATTCTCCTTTCTTTCGCCATTCATCATTTCGGGCATTTCCATCACAGATTGGCAACCTATTTTTGAAATATGGAGATCAAGAATAGTACGATTGCGGATATTGAAACCATTTTCGGTTTGTATCGAATGGCTGCGCAATATATGAAAGAGCGTTTCCCTGTACATTTCCCAGAATTTGATCGGGATATGGTGATGAAGGAAATTCAAGAGGGAAGACAATGGAAAATGCTGATCAATGGAGAACTAGCATGTATATGGGCCATTACTTTGAATGATCCGCAAATATGGGAAGAGAAAGACAATGAACCTTCTATTTATATTCATCGAATCACGACCGTACCTACCTTTCGGGGTAGACATTTGGTAAAAGAGATCGTAAGATGGGCTATACAATACGCAAAAGAAAACAATCGAAATTATGTTCGGTTAGATACGGTTGGAGAGAATCAAAAACTGATTCAACATTATCAAGAAAGTGGGTTTACTTTTTTAGGAATGGTACAGTTGAAAGATACCAGTGGACTACCTGATCATTATAAACTGGATAAAGTGAGTTTATTTGAGTTGAAAGTTGATTAATTTTTATTTTCCTCAGAGCAAACTGACGGCTCAACAGAATAATCTAAAGAAACAATCTTCCAACCCTCTTGGGTTTTAAAGAAAGTGAATACATCAATTCCACAATGATTGAAATTTTCATTGATACTTAAGGTATAAGGTACCCAAGCCATCGCAATTCTTCCATAAATTTTAACTTCTGCGGAAAGCATTTTTTCATAAATAACGGTCTGAGGGTTTACAAAGCTTTTCATCCTGTCTTTGAATAAAGCAGTTCTGATCTGTAATGTATCATTTTGTGTGCGGATGGAAGTAGTTTGTCCGTTAAGTACTACAATGCTTTTTAAAAGAACAGTGTCCTGTTTCTCTAATGCTTCAAAGAACTGATTTACTTTTTGAAGAATTTGTTTCTCATCAGGATGATTGCTTTGTCCGTTTAATTGGAATGCGATAATCACTAAGAGTAAACAGAGTATTGTTTTCATACGATTATAATTTGAATTCATCTTTAAAACGAGCAATATTGAATCCCTGTTGTAAGATTAATTTTGATTGTTTACTATCTTTTAGCATAGCAGGATTCGTATGATTTAAGTGTATGAAGTAGATTTTTTTCTTTTCAGTAATGGGTAATGCTTTAAATAGGTGGATGGTTTCAATGATAAAAGGATGTGGTATTTCTTTGATATCTCTATTATTGATTTCAGCTGCATCAAAAAAAGTAGCGTCAATAAATGCATAATCTACTTCTGCTATTTCTTGTCTGATATCTTTATTCCACTTTTCCCATTTATCTATATCAGGAATGAATAATGCTTTTTTATTCGGACCGATGATTTTGTAGCCAACCGTTTCGCTATATTCATCTCTATGTGGTACTATGAACGGAATGATCTGAAGATCATTGCTCAGTGGTATAGATACACCGGATTGTATTTGCTTGAGTTCAATATTTTTAAAAGATATCAATTGACCCCAAGGGCCATTTTGTTTCAGAAAGCCCTCCATGCGTGGCATCGCATATACCGGAACTTGGGAAGCATTGATGGCTTCTTTTCCTAAGAATAGTAAGCCACTATAATGACCAATATGTGCATGGGTAAGAAAAATTCCATTAGGGATATCGGTAGGAGTTTGGCTGAATTCTTTGAGCAGGCGGAGTTGTGAAGTGATATCGGGAGTAGCTTCAAATAGATAACTACTTTTCCTAGAAGGATCGGCAATGCCTAAAGCGGTTACTTTCCTGCTGGGGTCTGATTTTTTAAAAAGAGAAATACAGCAATTTTTCGTGCAGCCGATATGCGGTGAACCACCATCCTGAACATTACCCAGCACAATAATAAAAGGTTGTTGAGCAGCTAATGAACAAACAAATGCACAACATAATAGTATGTTAAGTAGCCTCATATATGTAAGTTACTAAAAGCTGTCTAAGTTGGTCACAGTTTTAATGCACCTCTAAATCCCCTCGCTGCATAATAGGATTGAGCCCCATTATGGTAAATGAATACCCGTCCGTATCTGTAATCACCAAAGATGGCTCCTCCTTCTTTTCTGATGGCGAAGGGCGTTAATAACCAGCTAGAAGTCTTACGATCGACGGATTCAAGTGATTGGAGAAGACGGTATTGTTCTTCATTTAATAGATCAATACCCATGTCTTTGGCCATATCCATTGCTGAATTTTTAGGAGCATGTTCTTTTCTGGATGCTAGTCCCTCACGATCATAACAAACACTTCTTCTTCCGGTTGGACTCTCTGCAGAACAATCTAGAAATAAATAACTGTCTGTTTTTTTATCATATGTAATTACATCAGGTTCGCCGCCGGATTGTTCCATTGCATGTAATGACCATAACTTTTGCGGTTGTGCTTCTAATTTGGATTGTACTTTTTTCCAATCGAGGTCTTTGTGTCGATGTTGATACTTAGTGAAGCGGGATTGTAGTATTGTGAGTAATTCTTTTTGTACAGAGAGGGGTAATACATTTTTTGGCATAGTTATTCTCTTGGTTGGTTGATATTGGCAGGTTGGATAAAATAAAAGGAAATTTAGACATTAACCGATCAAGCAATAAGAAATATAGTAAAGCAAATTATTCTACCGGAATTTTCCAGGGGTTAGGTTCAGCGTATTCAAAAAGTTTTGATTCTTTAAAATAATTCGCCATTCTTAATGCATCTCCTTTTGAATTTTTATTGGCTCTCAATGTAAACCACTGAGGCATGAAAGAGTTTTGATATACCAGTTCAGTACGGGTCGATTTTATCATAGCATTTAAATCAGTTAAATCATTTACGTTTTTTACTTTAACTCTAAAATAGTTGCTATAAATCATTACGCATTTGTTGCCGAGTATGGGCATAAAAGTATAGCTACAATCTGTTTTCATAGTATAGTGAACAAATACTACCATGGGATTTTTTTGCAAATTCGCAATCACTGTTGTTATTTCTTGACAGCTTTTTGGTTCTTTGAATTTTAAAGGGACAAAATAGCTATACGGTGTATAATGATAGGTGGTATCAAATATCTTTTCTACAGCAATAAAATTTCTGATCTGGCTTTCTGTAGCAAAGCTGTCAAAAGCAACAGTAATATAATCATTGGAAAGTTCTCCTAATGTGATGATTGAATCTCCGTAATAAAAGAAGTTTATAAAGTTACAATTGCCCGGTTCAATTACTTTTTCCGTGTATTTATCACAGCCCATCAGCAGTGTACAAAAAAGGATGATGCATAATGCTGCTTTCATATGTAGCTGAGATCGGTACTAATATTCATCAAATTAAATAAATAATGCAAGAGTGCAAAGTATCTGTTTAAAGCTGTTCTTTCAAAGATAGCTTTAGTGTATGGTAACATCGGCACACATCATTTATGTGAACAGTGTGAACTTGTTTGACTATCAATACATTGGGTTAAAAAATGGAGATCTAACTTTTGGAAAGCTCCAAGCTTTCCAAAAGTTTACTTCAGTAACCTGTTACACCGAGCCATATAAGGGGTTATGCTTTGGAGACTTCTGTAATGGTACAGGATACCTTGGTAGGCATTAAAGTAATGGTAAAGGTGTATTGAATGGGTGCCGGAAGTACACCAGCTCAAAAGCGGACTTGATACGGACTTGAATCGGAGTATATTTTGCGAGGCGAAAACTTCAATTTAGCTTGACTATAGTTAACAGGATGTTACATATAAAAAGGTAAGACTTAGTAGATCATATGATTTGGTGGTCATTATTTCTTAGAAAACCTTCTTCCTGAAGTCGTCTTCGACAAATTACCGGAATCAGTTCTGTAAAGAGTATATGTGTATATTTGGATCTATTGCTTCATAAATAAAATGTGCAAATATTTTATATCCGGAGATGATGTCCAAGCAAGAATATATCGAACCTGACAGTCAGCTTATACAATCATTAGCGATTGATGATATGCAGGCTTTTCGATTATTGTATGAGAAGTACCAACCAAGATTAAGCCGGTATTTGACTAGTTTCTGTGAGATGCATGCATCAGAAGATATATTACAGGAAGTTTTTGTAAAGCTGTGGCAAAGAAGAAAACTATTAGTGGGTATCACATCAATTGAATATTACCTACAAAGAATGGCTCGTAACCGATGGTTGGATACAAAACGGGCTGAAAAGATTAGACATGAATATGAAACGAGCTTTGCTACCGTATCTACTAGGCAGGCTTTAGATGTAACAGATGATATTCAATACAAAGAATACCATGCGCTAGCCAATAAAGCCATACGTAGTTTGCCGAATAGGAGAAGAAAGATTCTTGAACTAAGTCTTTTATACGGACGAGGTCTTCAAGAAATTGCCACTGAAATGGGACTTTCAAGAGAAGTGGTTAAAAAACAGCTCTATCTGGCCAATAGAAGTATCCGTGAATACCTGCAAAAGCATGGGGATATCTCCTTGATTCTCATACTACTTCTCAAAATGGGAAAATAATTTTTTGCCATACCGTCCCCAAGTTGTTCTCAGACTCGTCTTATTATTATCAGACGAATCATTATGAACGAATTATTACAAAAAATTGCCTCTGGACAAGCTTCTGAAGCCGAATTGATACAATTCCGCGAAAAATTAGGAACATTATCAATTGTAGAGCAGGAAAAATTGCTTACTGATTTGGGTGAGCAAATGCAGACAGACCTTGTAACGGAACAACCAAACGAAATTTTATATCAACGTATTTTGGCAAATATTCATGAAGAAGAGAGTCTCGTAACTCCTGTTGTTTCTTTATGGAAAAAATCGGTACGATGGGTGGCAGCTGCTATAGTAATACTGGTAGCAGGTGCTGCCATTTATTATAGCTGGCCTGCTTTTCAATCACCTGCTGAACAGACGTCTGTATTTGCGGATGTGTTGGCTCCAACTAGCAGTAAAGCCACTATTACATTAGGGAATGGTCAACAAGTTTTATTAGATGAATTGACAGAAGGATCTATGAAGACTGTCGGTATAGCCAATGCAAGTAAAAATGCTGATGGAGTCATTGCTTACCAACCATCCAAAGAATTGGTACCTGAGCAACACACCATCACCAATCCAATGGGTAGTAGTCCTGTAACACTATTACTCTCTGATGGTACACGTGTTTGGTTGAATGCAGCATCTTCTATTAGTTACCCTTCCGTCTTTACGGGAAATAGTCGGGAAGTGACGATGGAAGGAGAAGCTTTTTTTGAAGTGGTGCATAATGCAGCACAACCTTTTAAGGTCAAAGTGGGTAAGCAAATCATTGAAG
>JACVCQ010000101.1 GCA_016741945.1 Chitinophagaceae bacterium | reverse complement strand
TTTTTAGTTTGATCCAAATCACGCAGGTTATACATCCAATAACCCACACCTGGACCTGTACTATAAATCCTTGGTCCGGGAATAGTACCCGCTTCTACCATATCACCATAGGTCAACACATCTGTTGTTGCTGTTTGTGGATCGCGAGTAGTAGTAACACCATAAGCAAGGTTTGCAGCATAAATCCATACGGTATTTTTATGCAAACCCCAAAATGGCCACATATGAGAATGGGTATCAATAAATCCCGGTGTGATTGTTTTTCCGGAACAATCCACCACTTTCGCACCTGTGGGTGCTGATAAACTTTTACCAACTTGTTTGATCCTGTTATTGACGATCAAAATATCTCCACGCTCTATCACTTCATCACCTTTCATGGTCACAATTCTCGCATTACGCAACAAAATAGTTCCTGTAGGCATGTCCTTTTGATAATATACTTTCACCTGTACTTCTGCTGGGCTATACTTTTCTTTCTTCTTGAGTTCAGCTTTGTCTAAACTATCCTGTTTTGCTTTTGCGGGATCTGCTTTTAATGCCGCAGCCAGATCGGTTGCTTTTTTCTTTGCCAGAGAATCTGCTAATTTCTTTGCTTCTGGTCCGGCAGCTGTCAATGCTTTGATACTATCAGCAGCTCTTTTCGCTTCTGCTTTCTTTGCATCTTTCACAGAATCTTCCACTGCTTTTGCACGCTCTGTATCATATACCCAATGTCCATTGCCTAAACTCCAGTGTACTTTTTTACCATCACCTTCCCATGCAGGGAATTCACCACCAATCTCAGTCAATTGTCTGGCCGGGAAAATACTTGCAGCTGGTTCTGCTACATTGATATTAGGTGTTTTACCTGTTTCAGGAATGGTTACCACGTACACATTATTGTTCACCTGTGCCAAAGCCTGATTACCAACAGGGGCCATAAGAATGATTCCTGCAGCAGAAGGCATATTCTGCGGTTCTCTTGAATCAGAAGATTCCGGTAGCATACAATGATTCAAAGGATTTGATACAGACATATATTTACCCATCACATATTCTTTACCATTTGATACCGGCTCTTTATGCGCATCTCCATGTCCATCAAGCACCGATCCGAAAGTAGTAATACCGGTGATTCGTACATGCGTTTTAGGATCTGTTCCATCCCAACGAATGGAAATCAATGAACCTCCGCCTGCATTCAAAAAGATTCTTTCTGTGTCTTTCGTGAAGTGAATATTTCCTCTGTTTCTGGCCATATCCACCACTTTAATATCTCCACCATTTTCATTCATCCAAACGATCTCTCCTTCTGCTCCATCAAAAAATGGGTCTTCTGCATCTTTGAATAAACGCTTGGGGCCACGAAAGAAAGCGATGCGTTGATTGTAACTCCATGCAGGTTGCATATAAAATGCGGCTTCAGCAGTTAGCTTAGTAACCTGATTGGAACCAACTGTTACTTTGTATAAATGTCCACCCTCTTTTTCTTCCCATGTTGCAAATACAATTTGTTTGCCATCCGGACTCCATGCGGGCATGGCTTCAGTAAAGTTATGGCTGGTAACACGTACAGGAGTACCATTGGGGTAGTCCATTACATATAATCGATTTAATACGGTGAATGCTAATTTTTTTCCATCCGGACTTGGTACGGCATCACGAATCTGAGATGCCAATGCATGTGTGGTATCTTTAATATCATAATTGAAATACAAACGAGGTCCTAATTCTAGTTTGACATCTACATCTATCGGGATTTCTGTTGCAACATCTCCACTTACGGGTATTTTCCAAATCTTGCCGCCATAACTAGCAATTAAATATTTACTATCCGGGGTGAATGCCATACCAGGTAATACACCTTGTGGAGCAATGCTTTCCTGTTCATCACGCTGAACAGGATATGCTAACCATCTTTCATCACCATTTTTCAGGTTTCGAATCACCAATCCTGTTTTATCATTGTATCGCGATCCATACACCATCCATTGTCCATCTTTACTCAATGTGGGAGTAAATGCAGAACCATAACGTGTACTAATTGTATTTGTTAAACCCTTATCACGATCATAAGTGCCAATCTGATATTGCGGTAATAAGGCATTGTAGTTCCAGGAACCATTACGCTGACTATAATAAACCGTTTTACCATCCGGACTTACAAACGGATCAATGGTTTTCAATGCGCTGGGTGCATCATTCAATTGAATACCACCTCCACCATCTGCGTGGAACATCCATAAACGTGGTAAACGTCTACCACGACTGGCAATCACATAATTACCATCGGGTGTCCATACAGCATTTACATAATCATCCACTCTTGTTTTAGTCAATTGTATGGTATCTTGTTTTTGCATATCCAGTATCCAAATGTTATCACTACCGCTTCTATCACTGGTGAACAATAACTTTTTACCATCCGGACTAAAACGGGGATGTGTTTCATAGGCAAACCCTTTGGTGATGGGTGTTGCTTTACCACCGGTGATAGGCATGGTATAAATATCCCCCATTAAATCAAAGGCGAGTGTATTACCATCCGGACTCACGTCCACACTTATCCAAGTTCCTTCTTTGGTATTAAAGCTGATCTCTCGAGAGGGCTTTAATGGAAGGTCTTTGAAACTAGTATACACGGGTGTATCTTTTTTAGTAGAGTCTGCTAAAAAAGAGGAGAATTGCCACAGTTTGCCATTTTCTCCAAAAGACATCCATGTGGTCATCAGGGCTGCAGAAGCAATAGCAATCCCCGAGAAGAATAGTTTTCTCATTCGGTACGGTTTTGAGATGATAAGATACTAAGGAAAATGTATTGGTTGTTAGATTGAGCAGAAAATTACATAGAAGGCAGATGTCGGATGTCGGATGTCGGATTGGAAAAAACGAAGCGGCGAACACTGCTTATTGTGTTCGCCGCCTTATTTTTTTATAAAAATTTCAAATCAGAAATCCGACATCAGACATCAGACATTTCTTACCATTTAATCATCGCGTATCCTTTCAATTGATGTGTTGTAATGGTGGTTAATGCAGAAGTTGCAATACCTACACCGGGAGCTAATGTGGAGGGATCAATGCCTCTTTTTTTGAGGGTTTGTCCACATACCACAATCTTCACACCGGCATCCACCAATGCCTTGATCATGGGCAGATTCGGATTATCTACTTTATATCTCGCTTTATAGGCTTCATTATTCATGACGGTATATCCAGCAGCATTATGGACCGCCATTATCATGTTGATGTTTTCCTTGGGTACACCTCCTACACCATGTAAGTTGAGTAAGGTACAGGCTGCTTCAATTCCCAAATTGATGGTATCGGGTTTACTACTACCCATAACAAGATCAACCAGTAATTTATAATTCATTTTCGGATCCGGCTTTTCTATCGCATCCGGTATCTCATAAACAGGACCAAAATCTTTGATAATGGGATTCACTTTATCCTGTGAAAATGAAGTGGCAGCAATCAATGATGCTACCATGAACAAGGCAATCTTTTTCATGATGACAATTTAGTGGCAACAAGATAGGGTATGTTTGGTAATCAAATGAACCATTCATCAACGCCTTTTTTAACCACAGGGTGGCGCAGAGTTTTACACGGAGTTACACAGAGATTTTTATCAAAAGCAACATTCATCAACTCGTGTTTTAATCCCATCTGTCAGATTAAATCGTAACTTCTTCAAGTACAAGCGCTCTTATTCTCTTTTCGCCGGACTAAAGTCCGGCGCTATTTAAACTTGGGCACTTTTTACTTGAAACTTTCTTGTTCCTTGTTTCTTATTTCTTGTTCCCTGTTTTTGCCCCCTATTTTCCAAACTTTTTCTTCAACGCATTCAAAGCATCATTCACACTCAATGCAGATAAATCCTCTTCCTGACGCTTGACACTTTCTTGTCGTCTTGGTTTCTTGTCTCCTTGTACTCTTTCCTCTGCACTTGCTTGTTTGATAGATAAAGCAATTCTTTTACGCTGTACATCTACTTCCATCACTTTCACCTGTACTTTTTGTCCGAGTTTTAATGCCTCGCCCGGATCACTGAATTATCGGTTGGCAATTTCACGCACATGTACCAATCCATCCTGCTTTACACCTATGTCTACGAATGCCCCAAATCGGGTGAGATTGGTAACTACACCGGGCACAATTATTCCTACTTGCACATCTTCTATTTTATAGATCTGTGCAAATTCAAATTGCTCCAATTCACTACGTGGATCAAGTCCGGGCTTTTTTAACTCATTCAGAATATCACGTAAAGTCAATTCACCAAACTGCTCTGTCACATATTTCTTAGGATCGATCTTGCTTACCAATGTTTCATTGCCGATCAATTCTTTAACGTCTACTTGTAAATCACCGGCCATCTTTTCTACAATGGGATAAGCTTCGGGGTGAACCGCACTAGCGTCCAGAGGATTATTACCTTCTTTGATACGTAAGAAACCTGCGCATTGCTCAAAAGCTTTGGCACCCAAACGAGGCACTTTCAATAACTGGTTTCTTTCTTTAAACCCACCAATCTCAGAACGATAACGCACGATGTTATCTGCCATGGTTCCTCCGATACCACTCACATACGACAACAAATGCTTACTGGCAGTATTCAAATTCACTCCTACTGTATTCACACAACTTACCACTGTTTGATCTAAGCGCTCTTTCAAACGGAACTGATTTACGTCGTGTTGGTACTGCCCAACCCCAATACTTTTAGGATCAATCTTTACCAATTCCGCCAAGGGATCCATCAAACGACGGCCGATGCTGACTGAACCACGAACCGTAACATCCTGATCCGGAAATTCTTCACGTGCCGTTTCAGAAGCAGAATAAACAGATGCTCCATCCTCATTCACTAAGAAAACTGGCAAGCCTAATTGCATTTTTTTGATCAACTGTTCTGTCTCTCTTCCGGCTGTACCGTCACCAATAGCGATGGCTTCTACTTTAAATTGTTCTACCAGTTTTCGAATCTTATGCTCACTTTCATAAATCCGATTGTTTTCATGTACATAGATCAGATCGGTTGTTTGGAGATCCCCTTTATTATCCAAGCATACCACTTTACAACCGGTTCGATAACCGGGATCGATAGCTAGTATATTTTTTCGTCCTAATGGTGCACTCAATAATAACTGACGAAGATTTTCAGCAAATACAGTGATCGCTTCTTCATCAGCTTTTTGTTTTAATGCTGATCTGGATTCAGATTCCAAGCTGGGTTGCATTAATCTTCTGTAAGCATCTCGAATGGCTTTTCGCAGATGATCAGACCATGGGTTCATTCCTTTGATGTATGGCTGTTCTAGTAAATACAAAGCATCGTCTTCTAGCGGAGCAATGCTCATGCGCAGTACACCCTCCAGGAATCCACGAAGTATGGCAAGTATACGGTGAGATGGGATTTTATGGATAGGTTCAGAAAAATCGAAATAGTCTTTGTATTTGACACCCTCGGTTTCTTTATCTGTCAACACTTTACTTTGTATCGTTGCAGTATCTTCAAATAGTTTACGCATTTTGGCACGCAGTTCAGCATTTTCATTGACCATTTCAGCGATGATATCTCTGGCACCTTGCAAAGCATCTTCAACCGATAGTACTTTATCATTGATATATTTCGCAGCCTCGAGCATTACGTCATCCTGTTGCTGCGCTAACATCATATCTGCTAAAGGCTCTAACCCATTTTCACGTGCCGTTTGCGCTTTGGTTTTTCTTTTGGGTTTATAGGGCAGATAAATATCTTCCAATGCAGCAATAGTAGTGGCATTGTTTATTTTTGTCTGCAACTCATCTGTCATCTTTCCTTGTTCCGTGATGGCTTTCTCGATGAAGGTTTTACGTTCTGTAAATTCTTTGAGAAACTTGGCTTCATCCTGTATTTGTTGGATCTGTACTTCATCCAATCCTCCAGTTTTATCTTTTCGGTAACGGGCAATAAATGGAATAGTGGCACTTTCTTCGAAAAGATCCAATACAGCTTGTACTTGTGATTGTTTGACATTCAGTTTACCTGCAATCGAGGGAGCAAAACCAGACATATTCATTTTCCTTTTTGACAATTAAAAAATCAGGGGAGCGAATGTAGGAGGAAAAGAGGGTGCAAAAAAAAGATGTGGATAATCTTAGGGGCTTGTTTAAATTTTGTTGTATGATATGCTTTGAGCTACGAGCCGCGAGCAAGAGTAAAGATTTTTTTTGAATCAAATAAGATTCCTGAAACTGCTCATGGCTCGCAGCTCAAAGCTCATAATATTCAAGCGATACGAATGACTTTGGATGGGTAGCGTTCTGTATAATTTCGGATCATAGAACGGATGACTTCATTTTCAGGATACATGGTCAATTGTTCCTTCAGTGTCTCTAATTCATGAACAGCAATATCTGCAGTGGGTGTGCCCATTCCATAAAAGACACCGTTTTCTACCAATACATATGCCGACTGATCACGAATTACAAAAGTTTCTTTCTGTTCGGTGATCCATTGTAGCGCTGTGATTACACGCTGATTATATTCTTGCACATCAGGCCATTCATGTTGTGGCGTAAGATCAAGAAAACACAATGCAGGATGCAGATCATGCATTTTCACTAATTTCCATAACATACGATGAGCATCCGCCAGCAAAGCGAAGGACGCAATAGGTTGTAAATATTTTCTTTTTTTATCAATCCCCAATCGGATAAAACCCCTGTTATCTTCAAACTGATAAATACCCCAAACTTGTTCGAATTTTTTCTGACTTTTATTGTGAATCGGCCAAAGTCTTTTGATCTCGACACTTTCAAATAAAGAAGCAATAAACTCTGTTGGACATTCCACATAAGATATCCGGTAGACGGTACGCAAAAGTTCTTGCCTTTTTTTACTGATATCTAATCCGGTAAAGTGGCTCACCACTCTTTTCTTTAGATTTTTGGCTTTGCCAACATAGAGTACCTTGTCTTTTTGATCATGGAAATAATACACACCGGGTTTTTGCGGCAAAGCCATGACCTGTTTTTCGGGTAAATGAGCAGGTAAGGTTTGTCCATGATTTTCTTTTTTCAACATTTCCTTGATCAAACGCTGACCATTGTTCTGTATAACCATGTCTAGTATCTGTGCAGTGGCCAAAGCATCTCCCCCCGCACGGTGACGATTGGTGATTTGAATATCGAGTTCTCTGCAGAGATGTCCCAATCCATATTTACGAAACCCGGGAAACACTTTCCGACTGAGTCGAATGGTACATAATTTTGGCACATGTAATTGATAACCTGCCTTTTGTAAATGATACTTCACAAAAGAGTAATCAAAATTTACATTGTGTGCTACAAATATTCTTCCAGATAAGAGGTTATAGATTTCTTCTGCAACGGTGTCAAAAGAAGGTGCTTTTGCCACCATGGCATCTGAAATACCGGTCATATTAGCGATATAGGGCGGAATTTCCTGATGTGGATTGATAAGGGTTTCATACTTACCCTCTACTTCGCTACCATTATGCAATACGATAGCAATTTCGGTCATTCCATGTTGTTCCGGAAAACCACCTGTTGTTTCGATATCCACAATGGCGAATTGCATATAATAAGGCTTGTAAATTCGGGAATTATAGCTTATCTTACAAACAAAGATTCAGTTC
>JACVCQ010000100.1 GCA_016741945.1 Chitinophagaceae bacterium | reverse complement strand
ACATGATGCCGAGGGAATGGGGAAGAGATCCGTTTTATACATTTCTACCCAGAGAAAGAAATGAAGGCTTTGGGGATGTATATGCCGGAATGATCAGGTTCAAACAATCATTCCCAAAGCAACACCTTCAGACATGGGTTGGATTCGGATACTACCATTTACCGGATGTAACCAATACCCGATTGAATAAATACGGAATGCCTTCATATACACAATTCAATATAGATATTCAATATCAATTCATGGGAATCCTGAAAGGCATGAATGCGCAATTCTTGTATGTATATAAAGGACAGGAAGGAAATAGTTATGGGAACAACAAATATGTGATACATAAAGTAAACACATCTTTATTCAACTTAATTTTAAACTATCATTTTTAATCGGTGTGTTATGTGGAGAAAGATTCACTCAGACTGGCCTGCATATCTGCTTGCATTAGTTGTATTGTTGGTAATTGTATTTAAGCTATCTACAAACCATCCTGAAAAATCATTGATTGCGTTGAAGGATAGTACCTGGCACCCCCCAAGTTTATACCTTGATCCTGTTAAAAATAAGCGGGAACGGGAATTGGTTACTTATGGAAAAGAATTAATCAGCAATACCTCCACATATCTTGGTCCTAAAGGAACTGTAATGCAGATCAGCAATGGCATGAACTGTCAAAACTGTCATCTAAATGCAGGAACTAAACCAGATGGTAATAATTTTAGTGCTGTCACTGCTAACTATCCATTATACAGAGAAAGAAGTGGTGAAGTAGAAAGTATTTATAAGCGTGTACGCGATTGTTTCGAAAGGAGTTTAAATGGTTCTGCACCGGATAGTAATAGTAGAGAATACCAAGCTATACATGCCTACATTCAATGGCTCGGTAAAACTGTGGCGAAAGGAACTCATCCAAAAGGAAGCGGTATCAGAAAACCCGATTATCTCCAACGCGCAGCAGATCCTGACAAAGGAAAAAAAGTATATGCCATCCATTGTGAGCGTTGTCATCGAAATAATGGTGAAGGAGAAATGAATCCGGAACATACCGCATATATTTATCCTCCTTTATGGGGTAAGCACAGTTATAATACGGGGGCTGGTTTATACAGACTTAGCAACTTTGCGGGTTTCATTCAATCCAATATGCCTTTTAATGAAGTAACCCAACATAATAAGTTGACAGATGAAGAAGCATGGGATATTGCAGCATATGTAAACAGTCAAGCCAGACCTATTTTGAAAGAATCGCATGATTGGCCGGATATCAGTAAAAAACCGGTAGATCATCCATTTGGTCCGTATGCAGATAATTTCAGCGAACAACAACACAAATATGGTCCATTTTTACCGATTCTTTTAGCGAGAGAGAAAAACTAGGGACCGTGACATGCATCACGTTTCAAAAAAATGGAACTGTTCATTTTTGCAACTTAATTAAGTTAACCCATGAAAGAATTTTTACAACAACCTTGGCCTTGGTATGTAGCCGGTGTTTTAATCGGATTGATTGTACCCACATTATTGATCCTGGGTAACAAACATTTTGGAATTTCGGCCAACTTGCGACATGCTTGTGCTGCTTGCTTCCCCTCCAATATTAATTTCTTTAAGTATGATTGGAAAAAAGAAAGTTGGAATTTATTTTTTGTCGGAGGCATATTGATGGGAGCATTTATTGCAGCATTCGGGCTACCTGATCCTAATCCGGTTGTTGTAAATCCTGATCTAATGAAAGAGTTGAATACTTATGGCATCAATGATTATACGAGTATGGTACCTAAACAATTGGTATCATGGGATGCTTTGTTTACAGCCAGAGGAATGGTTATGATGGTAGCTGGTGGTTTTCTGGTAGGTTTTGGCTCACGTTATGCGGGTGGATGTACCAGTGGTCATGCTATTATGGGATTAAGTAATCTCCAATGGCCATCATTGATAGCTACTTGTTGTTTTATGGCCGGTGGATTTCTCATGGCCAATCTGATCCTCCCTTTCATTATGAAATTATAAATTGAAAAGACATGTCTGCCGAAAAAAATACTCAAGAAATACTAACCGACTTTGAAGTTCGCTCATTAGATACGGTTTGTATCAATGAATCTACACAACAGCATCCCTGGTGGTACAATTTTAAATACCTCGCAGTGGGCATATTATTTGGAATTGTATTTGTAAAAGCTGAAATCATATCATGGTTCAGAATGCAAGAAATGTTTCGCTTTCAAAGCTTTCATATGTATGGAGTGATAGGGACTGCAGTAGTGGTAGGTGCTATTTCCATTGCACTCATTAAAAAATTCAAAGTAAAAACCATCCATGGAGAAGAGATCCACTTTACCCCTAAAAAATTCAATAAAGGACAAATCATTGGCGGGCTGATTTTTGGCTTAGGCTGGGCTTTGACAGGTGCTTGTCCGGGACCCATTTTTGCTCAGATAGGTATGGGAATTACGGTGATGATCATTGTTTTATTAAGCGCTATTACAGGTACTTGGGTGTACGGCTATATGAGGGATCGATTGCCGCATTAAATTGATCATAAAGAATTTGAATACGCACTTTGAGTTAGATTTAATAGACTGTTTTATTTAACTTGGCGCCAATTGATATTTATGAAATATTCCTTGTTTTGGCTTGTAGGTATATTACTGATAAAAACTTCTTTTTCTCAAAATCTGTTTCCTTTTGATTATGTTTAAGGAAAAATAGTTTTTTCAAATATTTCTTCTGTTACCTTACCTAAATCAGAAATGTACAAACGAACCAAAAACTGGTTATTGTATCAATACGCTACCTCAAAATTTGAAGACCATTTTCATATCAGCAAAAAAGGGAAACCCGTCTATTTGTATGAGGATAAAAGAATGCGCAATATCTCATGTAAGTATGGTTTTTATATCATGTATCCTGTAGAAGATTTATCGGGATTGAATATGGAACAGACTTTTATAATGTATACACTTACCGTACATTTTACAGATAGTGCTTTTGAAAGCAGGCTTACCGACCTAAAATGCTTTACTACAAATATTAATACGAATAATATGCGCCCTCCACAATTCGACTTGGAAACGTATAACAGTGTGCAGATT
The DNA here is from genome assembly GCA_016741945.1 of Chitinophagaceae bacterium. Taxonomy (GTDB): domain Bacteria; phylum Bacteroidota; class Bacteroidia; order Chitinophagales; family Chitinophagaceae; genus Sediminibacterium. The sequence goes on along the minus strand of JACVCQ010000100.1, from coordinate 4,648 downwards.
AATGGGTTAGCTCATGTTCAACAATATATCATACCACAGGACATAAATAGTGTCAGAAAGGTACATGATGATTTAGATCGCAATATTCGATACGGGAATCTCACATCGGAATAGCTTGGATATAGTTGAAAACACCGTATGGATGTAGTGATATTGCTACAAAGATTTAACAAGCATCACTATTGTTCTTGAATTCTTTTAGTGGTTTCTTTATACCATAAAATTACTTCCAAACGGAATTATTTTAGAATCCAAACATCTTAAGAAAATCCAAGTAACCTGTTAACTCATGTAGTGTAAGTAAAACAGGAAATATCCGAATAGAAAAACCAAACGCTACTCAACCTTTGCAGGATTTTTTCCAGCAAAGGTTTTTTATTTTACAAATTTGAGAACCGTTATTTTGCAGCATGACCAATATTAACGATGTTCAATTAGAACAGGTGATCATTCATAAAGTCGGGAACCCTACTCGTGGCGAAGAGCTGAAATTATCTACCAATCCGCTTACCCTGAATGATGAGATCGTAAGAGGAATGTTGACAAAATATTTTTTATCGCCCTTCAATGAACATGAACAATACCAGTTTACACATTTAAGTAGCTTAGAACTGAATGAAGTATATCAATATGTAACAGGTATTTTCGAGAACCCGAAAAGCTTTGTATCACAGTCTGCTCTACTCGCTTCGTTTCTATATAACAAGAGTACACATGCCAGGGTAAAAGAAGGAGAATTGTATGTTGCCCGTTTTAGTCAACTTCCATTCGGCACAGAGTATATTGATGCTATTGGTTTATTCAAAAGTGAAACCAAAGAGACCTTCCTCAAAGTATTTCCACACGGACAAAGTTGGGAAGTGATTGCTGAAGACGGCGTAAATATCAACAAACTGGATAAGGGTTGTTTGATCTTCAAAAAAAACAAAGAAGAAGGTTATATAGTTTGTGTAGTAGACAATACCAACAAACAAGACACCCAATATTGGGTACAAGATTTCTTACAAGTGAGCAGAACATCCAATAGTTATCATCATACCGATGCTGCTTTGGGCATGTGCAAACTCTTCATCAGTAATGAGCTGCATGAAAAATTTGAAGTAAACAAAGCAGATCAAATTGATTATTTGAATAAGAGCATCGAATATTTCAGCACCAAAGAATCTTTTGATCTGAATGAATTTGCTACAGAAGTCTTACACCATCCTGAAGTCATCGACAGCTTTACACAATACAAACAACAATACGAAGTAGCCAGACAGGTAAACATCGAAGATAGTTTTGATATTCATTTAGCAGCAGTAAAAAAACAACAACGCATATTCAAAAGCGTCTTAAAACTAGATAAGAACTTTCACATTTATATTCATGGACGAAGAGATTTGATTGAGAAGGGGTATGATGAAATGAGTGGGAAGCATTTTTATAAAATATACTTTGACGAAGAAAGCTGATACATGCATTGATTATTTACATTATCGAGTTGGAAAACTCTTTGTATTTGTATGGAATAGCTGTTATATTGAATCTAAGTGTAATAGATATAAATGTAAAACAACTGTTCATGAGAAAATTGTTCTTCGCGTACCTACTTTTCTGTGCAAGTTTAAGCGCCTGTAAACAGGCAAATCAAAAAAAATTGATTTCTGTTTCCTTTATTTTAAATAAAGCGAGCGCTGCATATTTGAATCAGAAAAAAGTGTATCTCGTAAAATCAAGATCTAAGATCATTATTGACTCGATAACAATCAAAGGCGAAAAAAATGAGTTTCTAATCGACTCCAAAAAACACGATCTCTCCTCTACTTACAGTGTTTTTGTATTAGATAATGCTTATCACCCTGCAATAAATAAAGAGATTATCATTAAAAGACCACTGGGTTATTGGAACCCTTTTAATCATCATTATTCTTTCATAAACTTTTACATAGAAGCGGGCATGAGTCCTATATATATGGGGATTTCAGCAATAGATCCTAAAGAAGGAAAAAAGATGTTACCGGATGAGTTTAAAAACAATCCCATTGCACAACATTCGATCAGTCCGCAAAATGATATCCTTCATAAAAACATTCAAATAACATCCGAAGAAAATCATCATCCAACCGGTTCATCCAAACATTTAAAACGAAATACAGCCATCATTCGCAAGTATCCTTACGCTTATGCATTATTCGACCAAATAATACAAACCAAGGAACATTTTACAAATAATGAACTGAATATTATGAGTAGCTTGTTCAATGAAAAAGTACGACAGACAAACAGTTTTCAGATCCTCACAACTTTTACAAAAAATCGCCGGTTACATGATCAGTTGTTTCCCGATTCAGTTCCTTTATTGGATCAGCAAGGCCAAATAACTAAGTTGGGTTCGCAGACTTCTCGTTATCATTTAATTGTTTTCTGGGCATGGTGGTGTAAACCTTGCAGAGAAGAGATTCCAGCTTTGAAACAGTTATATATACAAAAAAAGAAAAAAGGATTGCAGATATATCATATTTCGATTGATGGCAATCAAACAAAATGGCAAGAAGCACTCCAATATGAACAGATGCCTTGGGATCAATTGATTGTGAACCAACAATCATTTAACCAACTCATGGCGATGTATGATCTGAAAGCCATTCCTAAATCCTATTTATTTGACAGCAGCTATCAACTCATTCGCTCATTCACAGGTTTTGATACCGAATCATTTCAAGTATTAACGAACTCACTGAAGTAATACCAATTTCTCATAATAGCCCTTATATTTATAGTTCAAACTTTGCCGTATGAACTCAACCAGAAGGTCTTTCCTTAAAACCACAGGTTTTGCTGCCGCAGCTATTGCACTATTTCCTAAATCTTTATTGGCATCCGGTAATGCCAAGATGCTGACAGGTGTTCAGCTGTATTCGGTTCGGGAGGCCATGCGCAAAGATCCTTTGGGTACCTTGAAAGCCTTGGCTGATATGGGCTATCGCTATGTTGAACATGCCAATTATGTAAACCGAAAATTTTACGGATACACTGCTAAAGAATTTAAAAAGATCTTGGCTGACTTGGGTATGCAAATGCCCAGCGGACATACCGTGATGGGAAAACAACATTGGGATGCCAGCAAAAAAGAATTCACAGATTTATGGAAATATACCGTTGAAGATGCAGCTGAAGTAGGACAAGAATTGGTGATTAGTCCATGGTTAGATGCGGACCTCAGAAAAACGCTCGATGAAATGCTGGCTTATATGGAAGTATTTAATAAAAGTGGAGAGCTATGTAAATCTGCCGGCATGCGTTTCGGCTATCATAACCACGACTTTGAATTCACTGCTAAGCTCAATGGTATGACGGTGTATGATATCATCCTAAAAAATACGGATCCCTCTTTAGTAGTACAACAATTGGATATGGGTAATCTTTATCATACCGGTGTCAATGCATTGGAAATAGTTCATAATAATCCTGGACGGTTTGTATCAGTGCATGTAAAAGATGAAATTCAAAAAGCGGATGGCAAATCTTTTGAAAGTACCATTCTGGGTAAGGGTGTAGCCAACACCAAAGCCATTACAGACCTCTGCAAAGCAAAAGGAGGAACCTTGCATTTTATCATTGAGCAAGAAGCGTATCAAGGTATCGATCCAATTGAGTGTGTAAGACAGGATTTAGCAGTGATGAAGCAGTGGGGATATTGAGCTGTGAGCGGCGAGCTATGAGCTATGAGCTTCATGCCGCAAGCTACAAGCTGCAAGTTTTGCTGCACAGCCCGTGTTGCTCGCTCTACTAATTTGAGCAATGTGTTCAATACATACTCAGCAATATCTATCCGCGCAAATCATGAAAATCATGTCCAAAGGTTCCTAGAACTCCTTTGGAGACTCCAGCGGAGAAAATCTGCGGCTCATAAAAACACACCCAAAAATCACATTCACCGATATCTGCCCATATTAGTCGCCCAACTAACATAATCATAAAAACCTTCTTTATATTTGGTATTCCTCAAACCAATACCATGCGATTACTGCTTTGCCTATTACTTATTTCTTCTTTTTCATTTGCACAAAATTTTACCCCCGCTGAAATACAACGATGGGAAGCACAAGCTAAACAAGTAACCATCATTAAAGATACCTGGGGCATCCCGCATATCTATGGAAAAACAGATGCTGATGCTGTTTTTGGTTTGCTCTATGCACAATGCGAAGAAAACTTCTCGCGTGTAGAAAGAAATTATTTAGAAGTACTCGGAAGACAGGCAGAAGCCGATGGCGAAAGAATGTTATATGCCGATCTGGAAATGCGCTTGATCGTAGATAGTGCTGAAGCCATTAAAGATTATCACAATAGTCCGGATTGGTTTAAAAAACTACTCAATGCTTTTGCAGATGGTATCAATTACTATTTATATAAACATCCCCAGACAAAACCTAAAGTACTCACCCGTTTTGAACCCTGGTTTCATCTGATGTTCACTGACGGCAGTGTTTCAGCTACTAGAACAGGTGGTATTGCTTTAGAAGAGGTACGCAATTTTTACAGTGGTAATAAAAATGCAACTGCTTATCAACCGGTAGTCAATCAAGATGTTGAGACACGTGGCTCTAATGGTTTTGCCATTGCACCCAAACTTACCAGTAATGGCAATGCCATTTTATATATC
>JACVCQ010000099.1 GCA_016741945.1 Chitinophagaceae bacterium | reverse complement strand
CTTCCGAACGACGAAAGAATGAAAAATCCAGATTAGAGCCCCTGTCTTTACGCTAACGAATAGAATTGGTTTTGGCTATCAAATGACCTTTGTTGCGATATCCAAGGATTAGTCGGGATACTTTGATCTCCTTCATCCAATCAATGCTCTCAGAAACAGTAATCTGACCATTACTGCTTACAGCTGAGCCTGAAGTATGGGATACGGCAAAATCAAACCCTTCAAAAAACTTTTTCAAGTCAGGATCCACAGACTCTGGATTCTGAATAAATTCCTGATAAAGACTCTCAATGTATGCAGGATGGGAGTTTGTTATATACGAAAAATCCTTCATGTGTAAATATTGTACAACTGATTAGATAAACAGGTTGGCAAATATCGGTCATTGGAGGCAGAAAAAATGTCTAAATTTTGACGAAACTCAATTCATTGCTTGGGCTTAAGAATCAAGGTACAAGTGAACAGAGTATGGGGTTTTAGCGGTTAAAATGAGGCTTCTAAGAGTTTTTTTATAAAAATTTCCACTTTTGATTGCAAGTCCTTACCTTTGCCGTCCTGAAAAAAAAGAACAATGGCAAATCATTCAGCTACAAAGAAAGATGTGAGACAAGCTGCTAAGCGTCGTGATCGTAATCGTTATTATGGTAAAACAACCCGTAATGCTATCCGCGACTTGAAAGCCGGTACTGATGTAAAAGCATATACCGAAGAGCTGCCGAACGTTATTTCGATGATCGATAAGTTAGCAAAGCGTGGTATCATCCATAAGAATAAAGCGGCTAACCTAAAGAGCAAATTAGCGAAGAAAGCAAACGTAACAGCTTAATTATTAAGTTTTTCGTTAGAATATTTTGAACCAGCCTATGGCTGGTTTTTTAATGGGGTAGATTTGGGTAATGAAACAGTAAATCGATTCACTTCACTGAACATGGGAGTATAGGTTAAACTGCCTCTATGCATCTTTAAGATTCGATGTACGATGGTTAAGCCCAATCCAACACCGGAAGCTTTTTGTTGTGCTTGTTGCCCCCTGAAAAAGGGGATCATGATTTTTTCCCTTTCTTCCTCATTGAGATGATCTCCTTTTGTTTCCACATGCACGAGAATGTCATGTTCTATGAATTCCAGAATAATCTCTACTTTTTTATTGATAGAATAAAGATATCCATTTCGAATAAGGTTACTAAACATCGATTTTAATAAGGCTTCATTACCCCGAACATTCAGATCGTCATCTGAAGAAGGTGTATTTGCAAAAACCAACGATATTCCAATATCAGGAAACATTTTTACGCTGATACTGATCAAATCATACAATATCTCATCCACTCTACAAATGGGCCATCCTTTATCGAAACCCTGCTGCTCAAACTGAGAGATCAATAACCGTGAGTTGGTGAGTTCAATCATTCGTTCCTGATCCTGCTGTAAAGAGGCTAGAACAGTTCTGTATTCTTCTTCACTCAGATGGTTTTTCAAAGCAGACTCTGTATGAGATAACATGGTTGCTAAAGGTGTCCTCAATTCATGTGAAGCATGGTGCACGAAACTTCGCTGAAATTCAAAAGTTTTCTCCAAACGCGCAAGCATTGCATTAAATTTACTTGCAATCAAATTGATTTCGGCGAGCTGTGCATTTTCAGGAATTCTTTTCTTTAAATCAACTCCTGTAATATCAGCCATTTGCTTTCCAAGCTCTAAGAGTGGTGCTGTAAAAGATTTACTCAACCAGTAAGAAAGAACTCCGGTTATCAAAACTGCAATCGTAAATCCAAAAAATAAAATCCAAATCAATCTTGATAATTGTTGTTGGCCTATTACATCAATACCTGAAATAATTACATTGGCATTATCAGATGGGAAATATACATTGGCATAAAATCTATCCTGCACTATCTGTTCAAGTTCCTTATTTGCTTTAAGATCATTAATTATTTTTTGATAAGCGCCTATTTGTATAGTAGCAGGATATGTAAATACTATTTTTTGTGCTGAATCCAGAATCACTATTTCTTCACCTGCAAGAATATTTTTCTGAATCTCATTAAAAAAAACCAGTTCTACGGGTGATTGATATTGAAGTTGTTTTTGATAAAAACCATAGAATTCCTCTCCTTCATGATGCAATCGTTTTGTAAATTCTTCTTTTCGAAAATTGGCATACAAAAAATAAATGGCAATAAAACAACTTAACAAAATCAATGCCACTACAGCTGTAAAACGAAGAACAAAACGGAGTTTAAAACTCATCCTCTATATTTATTTGATGTAATAACCAAATCCAGGTTTGGTATGGATTAGTTTTTGCTCAAAAGGTTTATCAATTTTATTTCGAAGAAAACTGATGTACACTTCAATGGTATTCGTACCCGTATCAAAAGTCAAATCCCAAACCTTTTCTAAAATTTCCTGTTTGGAAATTACTCTTTCACGATTACGTGCTAATAAAGTAAGCAATGTAAATTCTTTGGCTGTAAGGTTAATATTCATCCCTCCCCTTACTACAGATTTATTCTTCATATCGATGGTAAGATCATCAACAACAATTTTCTCATCTTCTTGCCCTTTATCAGTTCTTTTAAGTAAAGCCTTAACGCGAACAAACAATTCTTCGAAATGAAAAGGCTTAACGAGGTAATCATCCGCACCCAGATCAAATGCTTCTACTTTATCCTGAATCTGACCAATAGCAGTCAACATGATAATAGGAATCGTTTTATTAACTGCCCTGAATTCTTTGCAGAGATCGAGTCCGCTTTTGTAGGGGAGATTCACATCGAGTAAAACAATTGAATATAGTTTGTTTTGAAATGCTTCTTCGGCTTCTTTTCCATCTATGGCTAGATCTACCAAGTATCCCTGACGCCTAAGTTCATCCCTGATAATTGGACCAAGTTTGGCTTCATCTTCAACTAGTAGAATACTATGCAGGTTTTCCATTACTTTGAATAAATTTTCAAATTGAAAATAATGAAAAAAATACTGCTTATCCTACAACTATTTCTGTATCAACCATTATTTGCACAGAAATGGCAAACAATTTTTGAACAATCAACAGGTAAACAGACCGTTACCTATGAGGAGTGTATCCGTTACTATACTGCATTAGATGCCGCTTTTTCCACCATACATATTAAACAATTTGGGCTCACAGATGCCGGATATCCCTTACACCTGGTACTTTTCAGCAGTGATGCAACCCATAACCCTGAAATCTGGCATCAAAAGAATAAACTAGTAATCATGATTAATAATGGCATTCATCCGGGAGAGCCCGATGGTATTGATGCTAGTATGATGTTTTTACGAGATCTGGCTACAGGTAAAATCAAATCTCCTGATAATGTGGTCTTAGGCATCATTCCTGTTTATAATATCGGTGGAAGTTTGAATAGAACAGCTTTTTCAAGAGTCAATCAAAACGGACCAGAAAGCTATGGCTTTCGGGGTAATGCCCAGAATCTTGACTTAAATCGTGATTTCATTAAAGCCGATAGTCGTAATGCAAAAGCATTTGCAAAGATTTTTCATTACTTGAATCCAGACATACTGGTAGATAATCATGTGAGCGATGGCGCTGATTACCAGCATACAATGACATTATTGACTTCTCAACACAATAAATTAGGTCCAATAATGGGCAAATATCTACATGATATTTTTGAGCCCTCGCTATACAAAGGAATGGAGCAAAAAAACTGGAATCTGATTCCTTATGTAAGCTTTGAGGGTGGAAATCCAGAAAGAAACTGGACTGCTTTTTATGATGCACCAAGGTATAGTAGTGGTTATGCTGCTTTGTTTCAGACTATGGCATTTATGCCTGAGACACACATGCTAAAACCCTATGACCAGCGCGTAAAGAGTACCTATGATTTGATGCAAACATTTCTGGAAGAAGGATCAAAACAGGCTACTGTAATTAAAACAACGAGAAAAAAAGCCATTGATGCAGTAAAACAGCAACAAGAATTTCCACAAACCTATCGTGTAGATACAACTCGCTTTGATCAAATCAAGTTCATGGGATATGCTTCCGCTCAGAAGATCAGTGAAGTAACTGGTATGAGCAGAATGTATTATGACAGATCAAAACCATATACCAAAGAGATTAAGTATTATAACTATTTTAAAGGTGAACAGTTAGTCAGTAAACCCAAAGCCTATATTATTCCACAAGGTTGGCATGAAGTGATTGAAAGGTTAGCTCTTAACAAAGTTGCTATGGAAAGACTAAAGAAAGATACTGTGATTGAAGTAGAAGTATCCAGAATTACTGACTACAGAACAGCTACCAGATCATTTGAAAAGCATTATCGACAATCGGGAATTCGTGTATCGCAACAAGAAGAAAATATTCGTTTTCTAAAAGGAGACTACCTCATTTATACTGGACAAGCGGCAGATCGTTTCCTAATCGAAACCTAAGAAACAGGCACAGATGATGGTTACTTTTCTTGGAATTTTTTTGATGCCATTCTACAGCAAAAAGAAGGCTATAGCAATTACAGATGGGAAGATGTTGCCGCCACTTATTTACAGCAACATCCCGAACTAAAAGCCGAACTCGATGCCAAAAAGAAAACAGATGAAAAATTTGCAGCATCTGCGAATGCACAACTAGATTTTATCTACAAAAAATCACCTTATTATGAGCCTGCACATATGAGGTATCCGGTGTTCAGGTTGAAGTAAGTAATAGTTTATAGCGTATGGTAGAAAATATTGAGCAATTCATATCATTCCTGCTATAAACTATGAACTATTAGCTATCTGCAACTACTGCTCGTATCCCCTCAACTTCTTCGCAATAAAAACAGAAAAGAGTACAATCACAATGCTTAGATAGCCTACCCACGAGTAATGGACAATAGTATGATCAGGTTTGCTAATAACAATCATTCCGGCGATTAATGAGGCTATTCCTGAAAATAATTGCTGAATAGATCCATTAAAGCTCATAAAACTACCTCTTTGCTCTGCCGGCACCACATTACTAATAATAGCTTGGGCTGGAATACCTCTTCCTGTACTTAGAACAAACCAAATTCCGGTAACGATCAATACATAATAATATTTGATGGCAGGCATATTAGTAATAAGAAAAATAGGTATTAATGATACCATTGCAAAAAACATAAAAGTGTTGTGTTTTCCATACTTATCTGCCATCTTACCAATCAATGGTGAAGTAATAAATGTAGCGATACCTCCAACCATATAAATCATATTACGTTGTGTATCTGTAAATCGTACATTGAACTCCATATATGGATTTAAAAAAGGAATGATCAGAAAATGTCCTAACATCAAGGTGCCTGATAACCCCAATGCTACCAATTGTACCCTACTGGTCAATACATTTTTCAGCATAACAAAAGGTTTTACTCTTTCTCCATGAATATGCGCAGACATAGAAGGCAAGTAGCGCATTAATAGTATGGTGATCATAATACCCAACCCCCCTATTGATAAAAAGGGGGAATGCCATCCTAGCCATCCGGCCAAATACAAAGCAGAGGGCACTCCTACAATGGATGCCAATGAAAAAGCTGAAAATAAAATTCCCATGGCTTGTCCTCTCTTTTCATATGGGAAACTATCCGCAACAATACTTAATACCTGCGCACCGATTAATCCGCCAAATAAACCTGCTGTAATCCTTGCTATCAATAAAAAGAAATAAGAAGGTGCTATTCCACAACAAATGGTTCCGATGGTAAACCCGATATAACCAAATAACAATACTTTTTTTCTATCATATCCATCAACAAAAAAAGCAGCTGCAAAACCTGATACAGCTGCGCTGATGCTATAAGAAGCCACTATCACACTGAACTGACCGGGCGTAATGTTAAAATAAGGCATTAAAAAATTACCCAATGGCATCATCACCATGAAATCGAGAATATGGGTAAAGTTTACACTAGCCAGTAAAATCAATAAAATCCTTTCTTTCCAGTTCATAGATCGTCTTTTAAAAAATCCGTGAGAGTAAGATTAATAACAGAGACTAAAAAAGGTAACCCGGAAGAGTTACCTTTCTTGTATTATTATTGTTGCAAACGTTTGACTTCTCCACTACCACTTACTTTCTGTGATACCATAGCCTCTCCTTTGTAATACACTGAACCGATGCCGCTGATAGATACATCCAATTTATTATCGGCAAATATTTTAACATCGCCGCTACCTGAGATTTTCACAGAAGCATTTTCTGCTTTTAACTCTGATGCATTACAGTCACCAATACCACTAATTTGAATTTTCGCATCTCGAGTTTCTCCTGAAAGCACCAATGAGCCACTACCGCTGATTTTTGCATCCAGCTCGGGGGTGTTGGTTTCCAACCTTAGATCACCCACACCGGAAACACTCACTTTCAAACGATCAGAGCCGGTAAACTTATTCATTCCAACGATATTACCTGAACCTGATAATTTTAACTGCTCAAGTTGGGCAGTGGTAATATATACTTTCAACTTTTCACTGGTAATAAAATTAATATTGCCTCTCATTTTTACCACCAGTTCATCACCTTCCATTTCTGTAATAATATATTCCTGAAGATTTTCGTCTGCTTCTACTTTTACAGTTGTACCGGCACCTTGGGTTAATGCTACATCCATGAAGCCTTTTAAATGGATTTTTCTGGCGGTAAGTCCGGTCCTCTCCTCAAGTGTTACATTTCCATTCCCCTTCACACGTTTTGACCCAATAAATACACAGGAAACCAGCAGGGAAACCAAAGCCACTGTGATGAAAAAAATTCTCATGTTTTTAGTTTAAGACCTCGAAATTATCAAAAAGAGCCCTGAATCCATCACCATTCCTGTGGATTTTATGACCATTTATACGGTCTAAAGACCACCAAATTTCATTTACCTTCGCGGCATGACAGAAAAAATCCTCATTCTTGACTTTGGTAGTCAGTATACCCAACTGATTGCTAGGGCTGTTCGTGAAGCCAATGTGTATTGTGAAATCATCCCATTTCATAAACCTTTTCAATATGAAAAAGGCTTAAAAGGCATTATACTCAGTGGTTCTCCTTTCAGTGTCAATGAAGAGAATGCTCCCAATGTTGACATTGCTGCTATGATCAGCAAACTACCTGTACTGGGAGTTTGTTATGGTGCACAACTAACCGCTAAGAATTTTGGAGGACGTATAGATAAGTCAAATAAAAGGGAATACGGTCGCGCGAAAATGGAAGTGCTAAAAGAAGACCAACTTTTGATGGGTGTATCCAATGGCTCGCAGGTATGGATGAGTCATAGCGATTCAATTGTTACATTACCAGAAGGTTTTGAAATCACCGCTGTAACAGAAAGTATTCCAGTAGCTGCTTTCAAAAAAAATGGAACAGATACCTGTCCACTGTATGGTATTCAATTTCATCCGGAAGTATATCATTCTACTGAAGGCAAAAAAATTATTCGTAACTTTTTAGTTAATATCTGCCATTGCATGCAAGATTGGACACCCGCTTCTTTTGTACATGAAACGGTTGAACAATTAAAGCAACAGATCGGTGATCATCATGTGATCATGGCACTGAGTGGTGGTGTTGATAGTACAGTTGCCGCCACCCTTAACAGGAAAGCGATTGGAAACCGACTGCATGGAATATTCGTAGATAATGGTGTACTTAGAAAAGACGAGTTCAAACAAGTACTCGATACCTATAAAACCATTGGCCTCAATGTTACCGGTATAGATGCCAGTCAGCGTTTTTATAATGAATTCAAAGACAAAACCGATCCT
>JACVCQ010000098.1 GCA_016741945.1 Chitinophagaceae bacterium | reverse complement strand
ATGAAGCAGAAGCCAGTATCGAAAACTCTTCTACTCTTTTATTTAAATTTTATAAGAACCATCAAATCATCTTAGAGGTGAAGCATGAGATCATGCCAAATGGTTATTTGAAACTAACACAACAAGGGTATGATAAAAACCAACAACCGTTTGTGAACATAGAAATGTATCACAAACAGTTGAGTGTATTGCCTTATGCTTCATCGGTTGCGGGTGTCGCTATTAGACCTACCAAAGAAGGAGTGATCAAACACAAAGCACTCTCAGCAATGGAAGATCAAACCAATATGCAATTGGATCAAATTCGTCAGCAAATAGAATTATTAGCGCGACAAGCACAAGAGATCAGAAAAAGAAAAGAACTAAGTATGATGATCTATGAGGCAAAGTTGAGTTTTAAACCACAGATCGGACATATTTATCACCTCTATGAAAAAAATGATGGGCAACACATTCTTTCCTTAGTAGCACCACAAGAATGGGGCGGCTCTGGCCCTTTTAAACAGTTTGTTTCATCCGTCCGTTTATTAGCAGATCATACATGGGTTGAAGTAAATTAATAACAGGCTAACCTCTCTCATTGAAATGAGTATATTTGAGCATGGTAATAGATCATATCAGCCGTGCAGCCATTTACTATCCGCTTCATCCAGGAATAGAAATTGCCCTTCGTTATATTCAATCTACTGATTTCTCGAAACTGGAAAATGGTAAATATGAAATAGCGGGAGAGCAGATATTTGCGATCGTACAATCCTATGATACCAAAGATCCTTCCACTGAAAAATTAGAGGCACACAAAAAATATATCGATGTTCAATATGTAGTGAGCGGACAAGAAAAAATGGGACATGCACTATTCAAAGCACAAATCCCATCCCGTGAATACCAATCTGATGACGATTTCATGTTGTTTGATGAAGTACCTGATTTCTTTTCCCTTGTTACACGAGACATGTTCACGATTTTTTATCCATCAGACCTGCACATGCCCTGCATTCTTCATCAACAATCTACTTTGGTTAAAAAAGCAGTGGTAAAAGTGAGTGTAGATTTCATCAGAGATAAGTGGCAATCTCTTTAACGGAAGCTCGTTTACGATAATCCGGATTGAAGAATACATACTTAATTTTACCATCTTTACCGATCACATAAGTGGCAGGAACGGGTAGATTGGCGCCATTTTCTCCATTGGCCACATTGAAATCAATTCCAAATTTTTTATACCGGTCCTGCGTTTCTTGTGGTACGGGAAAATTCACCTTATAATCCTTCATGATCTGCATCTTTATGTCACTGATCACAGGAAAAGATGCTTTTGTTTTTTCGATCGTCTTTTGTACACTTTCTTGAACCTCAGGTGAAATTGCAATCACTGTAGCGCCTTTATCTGTGATCATTTTCAAAGAATCATTCATCTGGCTCATTTGTTTGTTGCAATATGGACACCATTGTCCTCTATAAAACATCACTACAACATCTCCTTTTTTTAAGGCCGCTTGTAAAGAAAATTGTTGGCCATTTTGATCATTGCCAGAAAACATAGGTGCCATATCCCCCACTTTGAGTCCGGCAGGTTCATTTTGTGCGTTAACGACACTGCCCATAAAAAGTAAAATGATAGCGATTATTTGTTTCATATTGGTTATTTTCTTTTAATGACGAGTATGGGAACCATTACTTACAATACAAAACATAAAAGAGTTTAGATTCACCGATTAGGGATTAGCGATAACCGGTAATTCCATAAAGACTACCTCCCTTCGAGAATAATTGATCAACTCTTTTTTCTATTGTGGGGTCCTTGATAACAGGCGGTGCATGATGGGGTTTGATTCGGGCATCTACTACCATCGGACCTTCGCAACCCCAATGTTTGTTTCGCGTAAAAGAAGTAATTCCATGAATATCATGAGACGGATTACTTCTTGTATATGTTACCCACAAATAATTTCCAAGCGATGCAGAAGTAAAAGTAGCATCATCACATAGCACAATTTGTACTATTCCTTTTAATTCGGATAAATGATTCACTAATTGTGCGTTCAACTGTTCGATCTGTAACGATGTTTTTTCTACATCAACAAACGCATCTGGTTCTAAGCAAATAACACCGGGCATTGCAAGCGACGCTTTACCAAATCCATGTAAGGCATTAAATACAGCAGGTACTTCTTTGGCTAATGTTCTCAACACTTCTCCATACGCAGCAAATACCACTTTACTCCCTGTATTCAACCCTGTTCCGGAATAGTCCAAAGTATCAATGGTTGTATTGGTATGAAAATGAATATCACGAGTTAAATCAATCCGCTCAAAAACATACTCGAAAAACTCTTGCACATTATGCGTCGATAATTGTTGGGTATCATCTGCCGTAATGAATAAAAACTTAGCGAGACTCAATTGTCCGGTTCCTAAAATATGATTCGCTATGGTTAGCAATTCCGCAGGTTGTTTGGTGGGCAGATATGGTGTATATCTCTCACTTCCAATAGCCAATAATAAAGGGTGCACGCCTGCAGCATCTACCGCGTGTACTTCTTTCACACCGGGTATTTCCTGTGGTATTGCATCTCCGGTAATTTCATGGATCAATTGCCCAAAACTGGTATCTTCTTGTGGGGGTCTTCCTACTACTGTAAAAGGCCAGATTGCATTTTTCTTTGCGTATACTTTGTGTACACGCATTAATGGAAAGGGATGTTGTAAACTATAATACCCTAGATGATCTCCAAAAGGACCTTCAGGTTTGTTTTCGCCCGGATACACTTCACCGGTAATAACAA
The DNA here is from genome assembly GCA_016741945.1 of Chitinophagaceae bacterium. GTDB lineage: Bacteria > Bacteroidota > Bacteroidia > Chitinophagales > Chitinophagaceae > Sediminibacterium. The sequence continues at coordinate 4,979 of JACVCQ010000098.1, read as the reverse complement.
AGTCAGCATCCGTACTCAAACAAAATCCATCCGCATATGTGTATCGGAAACGTCTACCTCCTAATACACCTGCAAATGTCATTTCACTGATCCCTTCCGGTAAGGGCATAACTGCTGCAACGGTATGTGAAGGTGGTCCGCCTACAAAACAACTTACTTTTAATGGGAGTCCTTTCTTATTCGCTTTTGTTTGGTGAACTCCAATGCCTCTGTGTAGCTGATAATGCAACCCGATCTCTTTATCTTTTGCATAATCATTCCCATTCAATTGGATACGATACATACCCAGATTGGCTTTCATAATACCCGGCTCATCCACATCTTCTGTATACACTTGTGGTAAAGTAACAAAAGCACCGCCATCCATCGGCCAATGATGTATCAAAGGGAGATCACTGATTTTTATTTCACGGTACAATACCGGTTTATTGAGTGGATTTTTTAAAGGCAATGCCTTAAGAGCTGCAATACCTGTACGAATATTTTGCAAAGGTTGTTTAATCGCTTTGATGGGGTCTCCCTTTAGTTCGATCAACTTTTGAACTTGATTCAGGGTTTCTCGGAAAATAAACCTGCTTCTGTCCAGTGTTCCGAAAATATTGGAAGCAGCTCTGTACTCAGTTCCTTTTACATTTTCAAATAGTAATGCCGGACCACCCATTTCATATACACGCAAGTGAATAGCCGCCATTTCTAAATAAGGATCTACTTCTTCTTTAATGCGTACCAACTGACCATTTTTTTCTAGATCAATGAGGCAGGATTCGAGTGATGGATAAGACATAGCTTTAAAACATTGTTGGCTGCAAATGGTTGAGCAGAAGTATTCCATCTGCAAAATAAGTCATTACCGATAAGTGTGTTGCAGAACTGCGTTTTATTTCCGACCTTAATACCATTCAAAACCCTAAACAACCAAACTATGTTACATCATTTTACAGACCATGTCAATTGGCTATCTTTTTTTCTAAGCACACTTGCCTACTTTCTGATCGGCGCCATCTGGTATAGCTTTTTATTTTCAAAAGCCTGGATTCGTTTATCCAATATTGATATGAATGATCCCAATGCCAAAAAAGGAGCCGGTGCTATTATGGGTGTCAGCTTCATATTCATGGCTATTTCATGTGTTGGATTAACCATTTTCAGGCAAATGGTTCCGATGAATAATTATATGGATGCTTTTCATCTTAGCATCTTATTATCTGTTGGATTCAGTACGCCTGCAATTAGTATCGGATATTTGTATACAAAAAAACCATTGGCACTTTATCTAATTGATTGCGGGTATCATATTGTGGGTCTTACTACTGCCAGTGTGGTGATGCACTACTTAGGATAGCTTCTCTTTTTCTCTTGTTTTCTGCGGTTAATGAAGAGTATTTTTTACCGCAGAAAACAAGAGAAAAAGAGATATCGCGGAGAATTTCTTTAGTTCTGAGTACCTTTGCAGCATGACCAAACTTAGTGTTAACATCAATAAATTCGCCACCCTAAGAAATAGCAGAGGTGGAAATAATCCGGATGTAATCAAAGCTGCCATGGATGCCGAGCGTTTTGGAGCAGATGGCGTTACTGTGCATCCTCGTCCAGATGAAAGACATATTCGCTACGATGATACCAGAGCGATTCGTAAAATCATCACTACTGAATTTAATATTGAGGGGAACCCAACTGAACAAAAATTTGTTGACTTGGTATTGGAAACAAAACCACATCAAGTAACATTGGTTCCGGATGCATTAGGACAACTCACCAGTGATCATGGCTGGGATACAATCAAGCACCAATCCTATTTAATTGATATCATCAGTGTTTTTAAAAAAGCGGGTATCCGCGTTTCCATATTTGTGGATCCGGTGATTGAAATGGTGGAGGGTGCAGCTTTAACAGGTACTGATCGTATAGAGCTATATACAGAAGGGTATGCCAAAACATTTGCATCCGGCAATCATGCGGCTGCTGTTGCTCCTTATGTTGCAGCTGCAGAAAAAGCAAAAGCATTGGGATTGGGTATCAATGCCGGACATGACTTGGATCTCACTAACCTGAAATACCTGAAACAGCATATTCCCTATTTAGATGAAGTGAGTATTGGTCATGCATTGGTATGTGATGCCATCTATTTAGGATATGAGAATACTGTGCAAATGTATAAGCGTCAACTCATTTAATGATACAGCCACAGATTAACAGATTCATACTGCTTTGTACAACCATCATTTCTTTACAATGTGCTGCTCAAAAAGTACAGCCACTCTATCCTATTCCAACAAAAGAACAATTGGCTTGGCATGAAAAAGAGTTTTATCTCTTTATCCATTTTGGTCCAAATACATTCACCGATAAAGAATGGGGGGAAGGAAATGAAGACCCTGATATTTTTAATCCTACCGAACTGGATTGCAGACAATGGGCACGTATTGCGAGGAAAGCTGGGGCTAAGGGCATTATCTTAACAGCTAAACATCATGACGGATTTTCATTGTGGCCTAGCAGACAAAGTACCCATACGGTAAGAGAAAGCAAATGGAAAAATGGCAAAGGGGATGTGGTAAAAGCATTATCAGAAGCTTGTAAAAAAGAAGGGATTGAAATGGGTGTGTATTTATCTCCGTGGGATAGAAATCACCCAAAATATGGAACACCGGAATACAATGATGTGTACATCGCAACGATGAAAGAGTTATTTAGCAACTATGGTCCTTTTTTTGAATTGTGGTGGGATGGTGCAAATGGTGAAGGACCGAATGGAAAAAAGCAAGTGTATGATTTCAAAAGATTTGAAGAAGCGGCTTTCTCCTTTCAACAACCGCTGATCATCTTCAGTGATATTGGACCAAGCATTCGTTGGTGTGGAAATGAAAAAGGGTTCATCGGCAATACCAATTGGAATTTATTGGATACAGCGGGTTTTGCAAGAGGATTAGGAGCACCACATGTGGATACATTGAATCAAGGCAATTTCAATGGTAAACACTGGATACCCGCTGAAGCAGATGTATCTATTCGTCCGGGTTGGTTTTATCATGCCAGTGAAGATAATCGAGTAAAAACACCGGATGAACTATTCAACTTGTACCTAAAGTCTGTTGGTAACGGAGGCAATTTATTACTGAATGTTCCACCCGACAAAAGGGGGTTGTTTCATCCCAAAGATTCTGCGGCTTTAATGGGTTTTGCTAAGAAAAGGAATGCTGCATTTAGTAATAACCTTTTTAAAAAAGCAACTGTTTCTACCAATAATCATAAAGAAACAGCGATTAGACATTTAATTGATGAGGATATCAATACTTTCTGGATTGCCGATAAAAATGATCAGACGGTGCTGCATGTAAAACTCCCTCATCAGGAAGATTTAAATGCAGTAGTATTGGAAGAAATGATTACCTACGGACAAAGGGTCATCCGTTTTTCAATAGAAGCGAAACAAGAAAATCAGTTTGTAAAAGTATTTGATGGAACAACGATTGGCAGAAAAAAGATCGCAACTTTTCCAAAGGTAGCAACCAATGAAATCAAGATCATCATTCATGAATCGAAAGCCCAACCTGTATTAAGAAATTTATCTGCATTCTATATTCAATCCATTAATTAGCTATTAGCCATCACCCATACGCAATTAGCCACCCCGCAACTCCATAAATTAATTATCTTTGTATCATGACAGCATTTACTCCTATTGTTGGTATAATCATGGGCAGTGACAGCGATTTGAAGATTATGCAGGCTGCTGCTGATATGCTTACGCATTTTGATATTCCTTTTGAGTTAACTGTAGTTTCTGCACATCGTACACCGGAAAGAATGGTTACTTATGCAGAAACAGCCAGAACAAGAGGATTACAAGTGATCATTGCAGGTGCGGGCGGTGCTGCTCATTTACCCGGTATGGTTGCCGCCATCACCACATTACCAGTGATTGGTGTGCCCATCAAGTCTTCGAACTCTATTGATGGTTGGGATTCAGTCTTATCGATTTTACAAATGCCGAACGGTGTACCTGTTGCTACTGTAGCATTAAATGCTGCTAAGAATGCAGGTATATTGGCGGCTCAGATCATCGGTAGCCATCACAATAAAACCGCAGAAAAATTAGCAGCTTATAAAAACCAAATGAAGGATGAAGTGGGTGAAAAAATTGATGGATTAAAAAATGAGTGGCCCAATCAGTTTGATTAATATCTTCTTTATAATTTTTCGATTTGCTCTTTTAATCCTTTCACATCCGATGGTCTCGCTGCATTCAGTTCGCGTATCACTCCTTTATCATCAACTAATAAATATCGAGGAATCGTATAAGATTTCCCATCCCAGAAAAGTTTCATCAGATCATTTCTCAATGCATCAGATGTTCGAATATGATGTCCGGTCAACTGAAAATATTGAATCATCTTTTTCCACTGATCATCGCGTTCTACGACATCCATAGAAATGTATAATGTCTCCACGGATCGGGATGCCAATACCTTTTTTGCTTCCTCTTGATACTTAAACTCATCCTTACAAGGTCCGCACCAAGTAGCCCATAAGTCAATATAGAGTTTCTTCCCTTTAAATACCTCTTTCAGGGTTTGGAAGCTGTTGATTTGAGCAGTATTTTTTACAAATGAAATAGCTTTATTTTTTGGACTAACCACTCCATGGAAGTTTTTGACTTTTTGATGATAAGGCTGTAAGAATGGAAGATAAGGCAATGCGGATGGTTGTTTCGAAAAGTTCTCATAGATATCAATCAAAGGTTGTTCAAACCTTTCCTGAATATACATGGAATGCAATTCTCTGGCTTGAGTCAAAGTACCAATATCTCCTTTGAAATATTGTTGAATATCTTCAAATTTTTTCCGAATAATAGTACTTTCATCATGTAAGGTAGTATCACCTTTGAACCAACGTATTCTATACAAGTTTGCATTAATCATATTTTCTGCATACCATTGATATGCAGGCAGCAACTTAACAGAAGAGTCGTTCAAAGG
>JACVCQ010000097.1 GCA_016741945.1 Chitinophagaceae bacterium | reverse complement strand
CTTTGAGTTTATAGTTTTCATCTTCCAGTGGGAAAAAGCCAAAATAATCTTTATCGGGTTCATAACGATCGGTATTATTCTTCAAAAATTTTTCTTGATTCAATACCCAATGTAAGGAGAGGTGTTCTTGTCCGGGGTATTCCACTACTGTTTTATCAACGATTGCAATGAGTAGTTTTCTTCCGGGTAAGAAGAACCAAACTACCAACATCCAGAACGGTAATAAGAAAATAACAATGGCCAGCAATCCTCGCCAAGAAATTTTAATACCCTTGCGTTTATTTAAAACCTTCTCAGACATCCAATACTGAATTGATATTGATTACCGATTGTTTTAGGTAAATATTCCTGATTGAGCCAACTGCCATCGATCGTCAGCACATTGACTTTGGAAAATTTTTTTCTGAAAACAAATCCGGCTTTATACGAAGTTAGCTGAACCACTCCGTTTAATTGAATCACGTTCAATCTGTCATCCGGTGAAACCCCATAACCGATATTAAACCCTAACATGTCATCGGCGCTGGCGTAATAATAGCGTGCTGATAAATTGTAAGAAGAAGATACGGTGCTGGTGAATGTGCTGGGTGTGATATACGCTCTTGCACCAAATAACCAACTCTTGTAATATTTACCAATGTATCCGGTATATACATAAGTAGGATCTCCGGAGAATTTGAGGTAACGTACGCCTACTTCGGCTTCATAACTTTTGGGAAGATTCGCATATAAAGAGAATCCTCCACGCCAATGCGGAAATACACCAATATTATCTGAATAAGCCAAGCCTACATAACTATAAAAAGTGTTAGAAATACGAGGATAGGCTTCTAATTCATATTGATATCCATTGGATGCAAAACGATTGGCATAATTGAATCGTCCAATAATAGAACCAATGCCGGTATTCCTGCCATAGTCTACACTTACCATATGCCAGGGATCTGAAAACTGTTTATCAAATGTTACAAAATCATAACTCACCCCAATTCTATTTTTCACTGCATTTTCTCTGATACGATTGGCCAACGCCCTGGCTTCCGTATTGTTTTTGTTTAATGATAGTACTACCTGAATCGCTTTGTCTGCTTCCATGAATCTTCTCATATAATTTAGTACCCTTGCTTTTTTCAGGTAAAGTCCTTCTGATTTCGGGTTATACCTGATTCCTTCTTCACAAATGGTCAATGATTTTTCATTTTCATCATTCCAAAACGTCATATCTGCATATGCCATACAAGCATCTTCATAACCCGGATTTTGTTTCAATACTTCTTCAAAACAAATCTTTGCACTATCATAGTTTTTGGTCCAGGTATAGATTCTCCCTAAAAAAACACGCAGATCAGAATAAGTGGGGCTCTTTTCAATGGCTTTATATAAGTATATTTTGGCTTTGGGATAATTATCTTCATCAAAGGCCGCTTTACGTGCAGCTTTTAATAAACCATCTGAACTACTTGTGTCTATTTGAGCAGCAACGGAGGTAACAGAAATAGTTAATACTACAAAAAGAAGTCGGCTTGTATTTAAAATGAAAGACATACGAACAATATTAAAGATCAGGATTTTCCTAAGCGGGTCATGAGTCTTTTTACACGGATGGATAGTTCGTTCAAACTAAATGGTTTGGTGATATAGTCATCTGCCCCTAATTCAAAGGCTTCCATGACTACTTTTTCTTGCTCCATCGCAGATAAGATAATAATGGGAATTTGTTTATCCCCTTTTTTAAGCATCGCTGTTAATTCTAAACCGGATGCATAAGGCATCATAATATCCGAAATAACCAGATCAGGTTGTTCAGATTCAATCTTGGCAATAGCATCTCTTCCATCTATTGTAGCAATGACATCATACCCTTCTTTCTTGAGTTTGAGCTCAATTGTTTTCAATAACATGGGTTCATCTTCTGCAACGAGGATTTTCATATTTGGCTTTCGGACTTTAAAATACTGATAAAAATACGAGATTTCGGGTTATTGACCCATGATCTGTTCTTTTTCCTCAATCAATTGAACTTTCATTTGATCAAACAAAGTACATACTTCAGCTACTTTGGCAGGTATTTGATCTATCTCTTTTCTTTCTCTTGCACCGGCTTCAATTTTTCCTAATAATTCAGAGATATGGGTTGCCTGTAACATGGCAAGCGCTCCTTTCAGTTTATGCGCAAGTTGGTATAATGCATCCCATTCCTCTTTTTGTGATAGTTCAGCAAGTTCAGTCATTTGAACAGGTGTATTTTCCAAGAATAAATTCAGTACATCTAATAGCGAATCTTTATCATCCAAACCTTCGAGTAAAGAAAGATCGTATAGTTTCCGGCTATTCATAGTATCATGGTTATCTGATTGGGTTGAATCTTTTATGAGGAGTCGTATGAGTCTTTTGTAGAGATCGTCAAAATCAAAGGGTTTCAACATAAAATCATTCATACCTACCTGTACTGATCGGTCTCTATCGCCCTTTAATGCCGTAGCAGTCATTGCAATAATTGGAATTTGCAATTGTAGCGTATTTCTGATGTATTCCGTTGCTTCATACCCATCCATCACCGGCATTTGAAGATCCATGATGATTAAATCATATGTAGTCTTTTTTTGTTCTAAAAGATCAATCGCTACCCTGCCATTATTGGCGATATCTACTGTTCCGCCTACTTTTTTCAAAACATAACTTACCAGTTTTTGGTTAACTTCATTGTCTTCTACAACTAGAAAATGCTTACCTTTTAATAGTTGTGATTCATCTCTTTCAGCCGCCTGCTCTTGTGGTACCTCATATGGAATCAGGATTATAAATTCAGCTCCGCCCCCTGACTTATTTGCAAATTCAATGGTTCCTCCCTGTAACCCCAATAATCCCTTACATATGGATAGTCCTAATCCTGCGCCCCCATAATTTCTGGCGATTTCGGGTCCGGCTTGTGTGAATGGTTCAAAAATGATTTGTTTCTTTTCATCGGGTACTCCCATTCCGGTATCTGATACAATGAATCGAATGGTGGCTTTATTTCCTGTTTGTTCTATTACATCGGTTTTAATACGTATTTCTCCGCTAACAGTAAACTTTACTGCGTTACCAACAATATTCACCAAAACCTGATTTAAACGATAAGGATCTCCTATAACCGTATCCGGTAATCCCATATCATAATCAATAATCAATGCCAGTTTTTTTTGTGCTATATCAAGCTCAAACTGAGACTTTATTTGACTGAATACTTCACGGATTTGAAAAGGAACTTTATCTAATGTGATTTTCCCGGCTTTGATCTTAGAAAAATCAAGGATATCATTTACAATAACCAATAGATTATTAACAGACCGTTTGATCATAGAAGTAAATTCTTTTTGCTGACCATTAAGTTCTGTTTGTAGTAACAAATTTGTCATACCCTGAATACCATTCATGGGTGTTCGAATCTCATGACTCATATTCGCCAGAAATTGTTCTTGCAGTTGTTTGGCTTCTTCTGCATTTTTTCTTGCTTCGATGAGTTTCTGCTGGTATAAAACTCTATCCGTGATATCTGTAGCAATACCACCAATACCAAAAATCTTTTTCCGATGATCAATAAGCGGAAACTTAATCACTAATAAATTTTTTCTTCCTTCCGGACCAAATATCCATTCCTCAGTTTCTACCGGCTTACGGGTACTGATTACTTCTTCATCCAATCTTTTGTAATGATCTCCGGCTTCTTTCTCACTAAATTCATAATCAGTTTTTCCAATCACCATCTCATCAGTAACACCCATGACTTCTTTGAATCTTTTATTGATGGTAATATATCTTCCATCTAACCCCTTAATAAAGATGAGAGAAGTAGTATTCTCTAAAATAGCTTCTAGTCTTAGCTGGTTCTCTTTTCTTCGTAGTTCTGATTCTTTTAATTCAAGTTCTATTTTCTTTTTTTCAGTGATATCTCTTACCATGCATTGAAAACCCTGTACCATTTCATCTTTAACAATGAGTTGTGCTGTTTGCTCTACCCATTTTTGATTCCCTGTTTTTGTTCTAATCACAAATTCTAAGGAGGTAGAAGTAGTTTTGCTTTGAAATTGCTGGGTATAATGATTAAATACCTGTTGCATCCAGGAAGGATGTAACAGAAAAGAAAAATCTTTCCCAATGAGTTCTTCTACTGAATATCCGGTAAGATCTCCTACTTGTTGATTGGCAAATGTGATGATGCCATTAATATCTGTAGTGTACATCACCATACTGGCATTTTCGATAAGATTTTTATAACGTTCATCACTAAAGCCAACACTCTCCTCTGCTTTTTTTCTCCTGGAGATATCTCTGTTGAGTTGAATAATCAATGCCAGTACAATGATAAATGCAATGATGGCTCCAATAATTGCTACATAAATGCTGTATGAATAATTTTTAGCATTAGCTTGTAATCTTTGACTAAGAACGATTTCACCGCATACCGTAAGTTTGTTAAGGATATTGAATGCGGCTTGTGATTGCTGTGGTCCTTCACCCGTTGAGGAAAACCTTTTTTTAATGCTTTCTGTGGATGTACTATCAGTTAGTAACGCTTTTTGAAACTGGTCTTTATTCTTAATCAGTTCTTTTAATAAGATAAATGACGAAGAAGAGAAAGCGGTGTCATTTTTAATTTTAGCATCTATTTGCGTATATAAAATATTTGTTTTTTCATGTAATTGCTCAATGATCGGTTGCCAGTTTTTATCATCCGTGATTAATAAACTTCGTGTAGCTGATTCGGCTTGTCCAAGCGAACTTTTTAATTCGGCGATGTCTTTCAGTACTGAATAGGTGTAATCAACAGAAGCCCTTGTTTTATCAAGTTCTTGTTTAATGAGATATAATACGATGCCAAAACTAATTAAAGTGAGTACAGCAAAAAAAAATAACCATCGAACCCTTCCATGCATAATAACCGACCTATTTTTAGTATTAGTACTCATGCTTACATTGTTGGTAAAATGAAGTTGGGGGTATTGTAAAGATAAAGTTTTGCCCCATGAGAAAAACACTCATTTAATGAATACAGCCATAAAAATGGCTTATTATCGGTATAGGTATTGCTCTGCTCTTTTTAAATCTTCAGGTGTATCAATCTCAACCCCCATATATTCGGTTACCACCATCTTGATTGGTATTCCATATTCCAGATAACGTAAACATTCAATTTTTTCAGCAGCTTCCAATGGGGTCATCGGCCAACTGGTGAAATTGATCAGTGCTGCTTTCCGAAATGCATACACACCGATATGTTCATAATAAGTAATAAGAGCCTCAGTACTTCTTGGATAGGGAATCACGCTTCGTGAGAATAATAAAGCATTATTATTTTTATCAACTACTACTTTTACGTAATTAGGATCCTGAATCAATGATTGTTCATTCAGTTCTTGCATCAGTGAAGCTACCTGTACAGATTTCCCGGATTCGCCTTCAAAAACATGTAATAGTTTTTCCAAAGCTGCTCTCTGAACAAAAGGTTCATCACCTTGTACATTAACTATAATATCAATATCCATGTCTATTACGGCTTCTGCAATTCGATCGCTACCACTTTCATGTTCTTTTATGCTCATAATGGCTTTACCGCCATTGGAAGTAATTTCCTCATAAATAATAGTACTATCTGTTACCACATATACTTCATCGAACAAACCCGTAGCCAAAGTATTATCATACGTATGTCTGATAACCGGCTTATTGCCCAACACCTGCATCAATTTTGCAGGAAATCGGGTAGCGGCATATCGGGCGGGAATAAACGCTGCGATCTTCATGAAAGGATTTTCAGCAAAGATGAGCTTTTCTTAGATTTAGTAATCGGTCTTTACAGATCGATCAAAAGGTATTTTTAACTGGTAAGAAAGATGTTCATCAGTATGGTCATCAAGTACGTCTAGTCCATAACGCAACTGTTCTACAGGTGTATAGTTAAAAGTACCAAAGAGTCTGTCCCATATAGAAAAGATATTGCCATAATTAGAATCCGTTTGCGGACGTACAAAATGATGATGTACTTTATGCATATCCGGAGAAACAATGACCCAACTAATGGCTTTATCTAACCATAATGGCAATCTGATATTGGCGTGATTAAATTGTGATAATACTGCACTCAGACTTTGATACATCATTACCAACCACATGGGCGCACCGCAAATCACTACACCGATGGTAGTAAATACAGCACGAAACACACTTTCTCCTGGATGATGACGATTGGCCGTAGTAGTATCTACATGTGTATCAGCATGATGTACCATGTGGAATTTCCACATCCACTTAAACTTGTGTTCAATAAAGTGAATGAACCAGGCACCAATCAAATCCAACAATAATAGTCCACCAATCATAAAAACCCATAGAGGCATTTCTATGAGTTGTAGCAATCCAAATTTGTGAGCAATTGCCCAGTCACTGGATTTAACAATGACCAACGCGAAGGCAAAATTGATGATAATAGTGGTGATCGTAAAAAAGATATTAATAGAAGCATGCTTCCATTTATTGTATCGGAAACTAAAAAGAGGAATAACACCTTCTATCAACCAAAAGAAAGTAATTCCGCCTGCAAGGATCAAAGCACGATGCAAACTGGGAATGGTATCAAAATAGTGAATGATATTATCAAGCATGGCAAACAATTGTATACTTACTAATGTACAAATTAATCAGCAGCCGGCCTTTGCTTGTACAAAAAAGTCCTGCTCTTAACGGAGCAGGACTCAAACATATCCTATAAAATGATTAGTTATTTAACATCAGTGGCATTACCAGCATCAGTAGGTCTTCTCCCTCTGCTTGTTCAGTAGGTTTAATTAATCCTGCTTTGGTAGGAGTAGAAAGTTCCATTTTTATATCCTCGGTATCTGCAGCACTCAACATTTCAATCAGGAATTTAGCGTTGAATGCAATCTGAAGATCTTCACCATCGTATTGACAATTCATACGCTCATTTCCTTCAAAACTGAAATCAATATCCTGAGCAGCCATCTGTAACTCACTTCCGGTAATGCTTAATGCTACCTGGTTGGTACTTTTGTTACTGAATACATTTACACGGCGTAATGCATTTTGGAAATCAGCTTTATTGACGATTAATTTATAAGGATTATCAGCCGGGATCACCACCTTATAATCCGGGAAACGTGCATCGATCAATCGACAGATCATTTGAGTAGATCCGTGATTCACAAAAAGATGATTGCTGTTATAGCTTACTGTGATGGTATCATCATTATCGGGCAAAGCATTCTTCAATAGATTCAAAGGTTTTTTTGGAACAATGAATGAATCCGTTTTAGAAGCATGAGCATCAGTACGCTTATATCTAACCAAACGATGTGCATCAGTAGCAACAAACTGTACGCCATCTTTCGAAAGTTCGAAGAAAACACCTGTCATGGCAGGTCTGAGATCATCATTACTTACTGCAAACAGGGTTTTATTGATGGCGGTTAACAACCCACTACTGGTCATATCAAATCCGGTGGTATCATCTGCTGCCGGTTCTTTAGGGAAATTATCGGGATTTTCACCCATTACTTTATACTTACCATTATCGCTGGTGATTTCCACTGCGAAATTTTTATCAATATTAAATGTAAGTGGTTGATCTGCAATGTTTTTTAAGGAGTCCATAAGGATTTTTGCGGGAATACAAACCTTTCCATTGGCCTTACTTTCGACATCCATTTGAACACGCATAACCGTTTCCAAGTCGGTGGCTACAACACTTAGTTTCTTATCCTGAATTTCGAACAGGAAATCTTCGAGAATAGGTAATACAG
>JACVCQ010000096.1 GCA_016741945.1 Chitinophagaceae bacterium | reverse complement strand
CCTGTACCTTAGTCGCTCAGCACAAAGATCGGCTGCAAATTTACAAGCTTATTCTTCAACCACATGAATCAGAGGCAACAGATTAGTTATCCGCTTCAGTTTTTAATGCTTTTAGGGCTTGTTGGCCTTTTTATGATATTCGGTTCCATCCTTGTTGCGGCTATGGGTTCCAATATGTTAGGTGTTTCCTTACTTCAGGTACCCGATGCTTTGAATCGACCTCAAAATGCCAATATTTCCCGTTTATTGAATACGCTGGCAACGCTCATTGCATTTTTAATACCTGCTATTTTATTTGCTAAAATCTTGACTAAACAACCTTTTGCATGGTTAGGTTTCAGTAAAAAAATGAGCGGTAAACAAGCTTTGATCGTTGTATTGATCACCTTTGCCGGCATGATACTCAGCGGGTCATTAGGAATGTTGAATCAGAAAATTCCTTTACCAGAAGACTTGTTGAAACAGGCGCAGCAACTCGAGAACACCTATAAAAACGCCATGATGAATATGGCACACATGACCAATTTTTCTGATTATTTATTGGCCATGTTAGTAATGGCATTGGCTCCCGCTCTTTTTGAAGAGGTCTTATTTCGCGGGGCATTTCAACAAGTATTTGTGGGCTGGACAAAAAATGCTTGGGCAGGTATCATCATTACCAGCATTTTGTTCAGCGCTATTCATTTCTCTTTCTTCGGATTCTTACCTAGAATTGCTTTGGGGTTAATTTTAGGTCTGATTTTTTACTATACGAATAATTTATGGTTGAGTATTCTGCTTCATTTTTTGAATAATGGTTTTGTGGTAACACAACTCTATATTTTATCTGCTCAAGGAAAAGCCATTGATAAAGTGATGGATGAAACCATGCCCATTTGGTGGGGCAGTGTTGCCCTGATTTTGCTGGGGGTATTATTCCGTTTATTACTGGCAGAAAGCAAGCAATTGAAAACTGAAAAGATAGTATCTCATCCGGAAATGATGACTGAAATATGAATCAGTGGCAAAAAGTATTCTCCACACGGGTATATCCTGAAGCTGCCATCATCAAAGGTATGTTGGAAGAAAATCAGATACCCGTTCAGCTATTGAATAAACAAGATAGCAGCTATCCCATGTTTGGCGATATTCAACTATTTGTACCCGGGCAATATGCCATTACAGCGCAGGAATTAATTAATAAGGCGTTGTTGAATTAGTCAATGGTCCATAGTCCATAGTCCATGGTCAATAGACATGTTTTTTAACCATTGAATATGGACTATAGACCATTGACTAAACACTAATTTCCTACCTTCACCCCATGGCATTTAATTTTCAAACTTTTCGGACGCGGGCACTTACAGCGATTGTTTTTGTGATCGTGATGTTGGGGGGGGTATTATGGAACCAATGGAGTTTTTTCTTCCTTTTTGCCATCATTCATATGGGATGTTGGATAGAATACCGTTCGTTGATAGCTAAAATTGATAATCGATACAAAAATATTTCATCGATTCATTTATGTGGGGCCATTGCTGCCGGATTAGGTTTTATGTGTTGGATGACGGGGGATACTTATGTCATAAGTGATACGATTTTAAGTGAAATAGGATTTCGTGTTCTATTAGTGGCATTGACAATATTAGTACTGATTAAGTTGATCAAAGCCAAAATACCGGATTGGAAAATTATCGGCTATACTGTTGGCGGACTTCTATACATATCTATGTCCTGGGGTTTATTGATGAATTTGTATAACTATTTTGATGATAATATTTATGAAAAGGGATGGTTGCTCCCCATGCTGATTATTGCTACGATTTGGATCAATGATACGATGGCTTATCTCGTGGGTTCCTTTATAGGCAAAACACCTTTTTCTCCCATCTCTCCTAAAAAAACCTGGGAAGGCACGGCCGGTGGGGCTATTCTGGCAGTTGCTGCAGTAACTGTTACAGGCGTTTACTGGCTTGAATTGCCTTGGGTTCAATTATTGTTGATCACCATCACTTCTGCAGTCATGGGTACATTGGGTGACCTACTGGAAAGCAAACTCAAACGCATGGCAGGTATAAAAGACAGTGGTAATTTTATGCCTGGACATGGTGGCTTCTTAGACAGATTTGATTCTTTATTGCTGGCTGTGCCTTACGTGTGGCTTGTTTTGTTTCTCTTTGGTTAAGAAGGCTTAGATATTTGCCCTAATCCGTTTACATTTGCAGTTCAACATCAACCTCATGACCATTCATCGCGAAGGTTACCAGTCTATTGGCATCGGTGCATTGATTTTTGGTGTACTAAATGTGGCATCTTTTACTTTTTTAAGTGCATCCTTTCCCTGGTTAACCATCATCATTTTTGTGATCACACTCGGACTTTTACTATTCCTGATCTCTTTTTTCAGAATACCCAATCGTACCTTAACCATCAATGATCAACAATTGATTTGTCCGGCAGACGGAAAAGTGGTAGTGATTGAAGAAGTGATCGATGAAGAATATTTCAAAGACAAAAGAATACAAGTGAGTATTTTCATGAGTCCGGCCAATGTGCACGTGAATAGAAATCCGATGAGTGGTGAAGTGGTATATAACCAATATCACAAAGGAAAATATTTGGTAGCATGGCATCCTAAGTCATCTACTGAAAATGAACGATGGGGTGTTGCTGTAAAAAATAACTACGGGACCATTTTATACAAACAAATCGCAGGTGCATTGGCAAAGCGAATTTGTAATTATACTACTGTTGGACAACAAGTGAAGCAGTGTGATGAATATGGTTTTATCAAATTCGGTAGTCGGGTTGATATTTTACTGCCTGTTGGTACTAAGGTGAATGTGAGTATGAATCAGGTGGTAAAGGGTGGTGTGACTGTTTTAGCTAGTTGGGAATAATTTTTTTGAGCCACAGATGCACAGATTACGCTCGAATAATCTGTGAATCTGTGGCTTTTTTATAATCAGCGTTCATGAAAACAATTGATATCAGCTCACTACCCGTCATGGAAAAGCAACAATGGTTGCAACATGCCATTGCACCCAGGCCTATTTGTTTTGCCAGTACAATCGATAAACAGGGCAATGTGAATTTGAGTCCATTTAGTTTTTTCAATTTGTTTTCATCGAATCCACCCATTGTCATATTCTCACCCGCCAGAAGAGGTCGCGATAATACTACCAAGCATACTTTAGAAAATGTGATAGAAATTCCGGAGTGTGTGATCAATATTGTTGATTATGCGATGGTACAGCAAACGAGTTTATCGAGTTGTGAGTTTCCGAAAGGAATGAATGAGTTTGTAAAAGCAGGCTTTACAGAGCAACCATCTACACGTGTTCAACCACCGATGGTGAAAGAAGCCAAGATCAAACTAGAGTGTAAAGTCAATGAAGTAAAAAGTTTAGGTGAAAATGGGGGCGCAGGACAATTGGTGATAGCCGAAGTGCTTTGTATGCATGTTGATGAAAGCATCTTGGGTGAGGATGGAAAAATTGATCAACAGAAATTAGAACTCGTTGCCAGACTGGGAGGCGATTGGTATTGTAAAGTGGATCCTACCAATTTATTCAAAGTTCCCAAACCGAATACGCAGTTAGGTATTGGTGTAGATCAACTGCCGGATAGTATTCGTAACAGTACCATACTTACCGGAAATCATTTGGGCATGTTAGGGAATGTACATACCATGCCTGATATCGATGCTTCTTTTAGCGATGATCGGGTAAAAAATATCTTTCAATATTATTCAGTGAGTCCTACAGAAATGGAAACGGAGTTACACAAGTATGCTGCTGAATTATTGAATACCGGAAATATTGAAAGGGCTTGGCAAGTATTGCTGTGTAATTAAAATAATGCCAGTAAATCTTCTTCATTTAGTAAAGACTCCTCTTTTTTAGCCGGTTGCAAGCTTCTGCCTAATTCAACTGCATGTTGTACAATTTCATAAGTACTATGCCTGAGTGAAAGTTTTTTAGCGGCAGAGGTTTGAAGCCATTGGTAAATTTGCTGTGTAAAATCATTACTGATTTTATCGATGATGGTGACACCAAAATCTTTCAACGCAGCAGCATTGCATAGTTGCTCATATTGTCCGCGTATGGGTAAGCATAACAATTGTTTACCTAAGTACAAAGCTTCTGCGGGTGTTTCAAAACCTGCGCCGGTAATGACTCCTTTCGAATGAATCATACTTTGCGTAAAACCTGTATTGCTGATCGGGAATAATTTCACGTTGGCAAGTGTAGTTACTGATTTTACCTTTTTTGAAAACACTTCAAAGCGAACATCTTTGATCTTTTGTAAAGCATGGATTACCACTTCATCGCTGTAATGAGAAAGATATACTGTAACATGCCCCTGATCTGTTGGATCAGCTTTTAAAACTTCTTCTTTGATAACAGGCGGATAAATGAAATCATCATAAGATGCGAAATGTAAACCGATATATGCTGATGAAGTTGCATAGTGCTTTAATACTATTTCACCTGCAAGGTCTTTTTTGTTGTTTCTTGGCGTCAACACACTTTGAAAACTTGCCTGGTGTCCAAAGCCAATACTTTTAATCTTTTTAAGTTTACAAGCCATGGAAGTGATGCTATCAAAATCATTGATCACCAGATCATATTTTTCTACCGGTAACTCTTTTGCTTCTTTCCATATTCTTCTTAGATCTAGCTCTCTCCACATACGCCAATAGTCTAGTCCACCGGTATTGCCATAGAAAAGACTCAATCCGTTACTACGAAATTTTACAGGCAAATCAGGTTGAAGGTTACTGTTACTACCACTTAAAAAAACATCTACTTCACCATATTGCTTTAGAAAAGGCATGAGTTCCATAGCCCTGCTGATATGTCCGTTTCCGGTTGCCTGAACTGCATATAATATTTTCATGCTCATGACTGAATAGCTAAGGAGTGAATAAATAAAGCGATTTCATCTGTTACCACATTTAATTGAGGCAACTTCTTTTCCATGGTCACAACCGGTGCTACTGCATCTGCAAACTGTTTTTCATCGTATTGATAGATCGTCCATTCATTGTTCTGGTATTCGAGAGAGGTCAGATTTTCGATCCAGTCGCCACTGTTGAGATAGGTAACATGTCCGTCTTTGGTCGTAATGATTCTTTTTTGCGGCTGATGAATATGTCCGCAGATCACATAATCATATTTCTTTTTAATCGCTAATTCTGCAGCTGTTTGCTCAAAGTTTCCAATCCAGGATACTGCTTTCTTGACGCTGTTTTTTACTTTTTTACTAAAACTCATTTTCTCTTTACCCATCAGTTTCAAACAACGGTTGATCAGACTATTGATGAGAATGAGGAGGTCGTAGCCATGTCCGCCCAGCTTGGCCAATAGTTTAGCACTACCTTTTGTAGTAGCGTCAAAAACATCACCATGAAAAATCCAAGTCATCTTACCGTTGATCTCCATTACTACTTTGTCAGTCAACTGAAAATTACCCATGTGCATATCTGAGTAGCGACGTAATGCTTCATCATGATTACCGGTGATATAAATAATGCGAGTTCCTTTGCTGAGTAAGTGCATGATCTCTTTGATGACCTGCATGTGTGCAACAGGAAAATACCTTTTATTGAATTGCCATATATCGATGATATCGCCATTGAGTACCAGAATTTGTGGCTGAATACTTTTCAGATAATTGACAATCTCTTTGGCATGACAACCATAAGTGCCCAAATGAAGATCGCTCATCACCACAACATCAAGCGGACGTCTTTCCATACAGAATGAGGTTTTACAAAGCTGCTCATA
Organism: Chitinophagaceae bacterium; assembly: GCA_016741945.1. Lineage (GTDB taxonomy): Bacteria > Bacteroidota > Bacteroidia > Chitinophagales > Chitinophagaceae > Sediminibacterium. The sequence continues at coordinate 2,026 of JACVCQ010000096.1, read as the reverse complement.
CAGTATGAATAGAATGTTAGGAGGGGATGAAGAAATTGTTATGAGGGTGGATAGTCCATAGTCCATGGTCTATGGCGGGTCACGCCATAATAGCAATATCTATTTTGTATTACTATGGACCATTAGCCATGAACCATGGACCTCTTTCTACAAATCGCCCAACTGCGGTCGTAAAATAATATCTTCGGCTACTGCCATAGGTGAGAGGTGAGCAGCTGCATATACCATTTTAGCAATATCATCGGCTTCCATAATACGTTTAGGGTCAATGTTGAAACCATCCCAACTGGCGGTCAGTGCGGCACCCGGATAAACAGCAGTTACTTTGATACCATGCAGCTTCATTTCTTCTCTGAGGTTACGACTAAAACCCGCTAAGGCATATTTACTGATACTATAACTTCCTCCATTGGCATAAGCATGTAAGGATGCGATGGAACAGATATTAAAAATATGTCCGGTTTTTGCTTCCATCATCGATGGTAATAAAGCCCTGGTAAGATGATAGGCACTGAATAAATTGGCTTGTAACATTTCATCTAATGCACCTTCCGGCTCATTATGTACACTCCCGGGAATAAAGCTGCCTGCATTATTAACGATGATATCAGGAGTACCTTGTTCCAAACACCAGTTGGCAAATGCCAGTACTTCAGATTGGATAGACATATCCGTTGGTCTGGCCTGTATTGTTGCATTGGGAAAACGAGTTTGTAGATCCTCAACACAATCATACAAAGATTTTTCACCCCTGCTACATAGCAGTAAATGATGACCTTCTTGTGCAAAGCGTACGGCAATGGCTTTGCCAATTCCCTTTGAGGCTCCAGTAATAATGATTTTCATACAGAGAAGGATAATAGTTAGAACACTACGAAGTAAATCATTTTATATGGATTCTGTATTCTAATTCTTTAGTAATAAGGTAATGATGAGAGCTGTTGAATAAGGTATTAACTTTGTGAAATGCGCTATCGTCATATTTTTTTCGACTTAGATCATACTTTATGGGATTTTGAAACCAATGCCAAAGACACGTTGAATGACCTGTATCATCATCATGCACTTAGTAAAAGAGGTATTGATGATTTTGATGGATTCTTTGATCGATACAGTTACCATAACGAGCGCTTATGGGATCGATATACCAAAGGGTTTATTAAACAAGATGAATTGAGATGGAAAAGAATGTGGCTGACTTTATTAGATTATAAATTAGCCGATGAAGAATTGTCCCGTAATATGGCAGTTCAATTTTTAGAAGCACTACCCTCTAAAAAAGCAATCTTCCCCTATACATTTGAAATACTGGACTACCTGAAGACAAAAGATTATAAACTTCATCTTGTTACCAATGGTTTTGAAAAAGTACAACACAATAAATTAAAGAGTTCTGGCTTGCATGCCTATTTTAATGCAGTGATCACTTCAGAAGCAAGTAATAGTTTAAAACCACATAAGGAGATTTTTGATTACGCTTTTCAACAAACAGGAGCCAATGAGAAAGAAAGTATTATGATCGGTGATAATTTAGATGCAGATATTCAAGGAGGTATCAATGCAGGAATGGATACCGTTTTTGTGAATCATCTGAATATTGAAGCGCATATACAACCGACGTATACCGTATATCATCTCAAAGAATTGGAACATATCCTATAATAAAAAAGGATGTTCGAATGAACATCCTTTTTTATTTGCAACAGAATAAGATTAAGCCTTAGTGGTTTTCTTGGTTTCTGTTTTTTTAGCTTCTTTAGTTTCTTTGGTTTCTTTTTTAGCCTCCTTGCTGCAACACTCTTTACCTTCTTTGCTGCATTCTTTTGCTTTTGCACATTTTTTACCATCGTGCTTATGGTCGTTGGCTAATGACACACCCGTTACTAGGAAAGCCGCCATTGCAAGTACAATTACTTTTTTCATATGATTCGTTTTAGTTTTTGAGCTTATCAAATATACTGAACCTAGGGTTGAAATTGTGTTAAAATGTTGGGGAGTGCTGGGTACAAGGTACTGGGTGCTAGGT
>JACVCQ010000095.1 GCA_016741945.1 Chitinophagaceae bacterium | reverse complement strand
ACCAAGCCGTAACCCAAATCGCTACCCGCTTTCTTCAACCAGAGCTATTGCTAGATTGGGCTGAACGATATGAAATCCCGAATGATCTGATAAATTCCAAGAATATAGGCATTGTCATGGCGGGGAATATCCCGTTGGTTGGATTTCATGATTTTTTATCTGTTTTTATTTACGGTCATTCTATGACCATCAAAACCTCTTCTAAGGATGAGTTTCTAATCAAACACCTGATCAAAAAACTCTATGAATGGGAAAATACCATTCAAAATCTGGTTTCTTTTGCAGAACAACTCAAAGGCTGTGATGCCTACATCGCTACCGGATCTAATAATTCCGGGCGCTATTTTGACTACTATTTTGGTAAATACCCGAATATCATCCGTAGAAACAGAACTTCTGTGGCTGTTCTTGATGGAACAGAAACTGAAAAAGAACTGGAGTTATTAGCAGATGATATCCAATTGTATTTTGGACTGGGCTGCAGAAATATTACCCAATTACATGTACCTGAAGGATATGATTTCATTCCTTTACTGGATACCTTGAAGAAATACGCCTATCTCATGGATTATCATAAATACAAGCACAATTATGATTATCATCTGGCATTATTGATCATGGGGAATAAATATTACATGAACAATGACTCCATCATTCTCACCGAGAACATCTCTCCTTTTTCTCCAGTAAGCCAAGTTCACTACAGATCATATACCGATAAAAAGCAGTTGGAAAAAGAACTGAGCGATCATCAGGATATACAATGTATCGTTGGGAAAGGACATGTTCCATTTGGGCAAGCGCAATTCCCAGGTTTGATGGATTATGCGGATGGTGTAGATACCATGGCTTTTCTAAAGTCTTTATAGAAAAGATCTTAAAATTCATAAATAAAAAGGCGGCTTCCCCGTCTATCCTTAGCTTTTTTCTACTTGGTTGATTATTGTAACTTTAAATGAATTTTTACACAGATCGTCGATCTACGAGGATTGCCGTAAAACATTTGTTAAATACTGTCAGTGGTGAACTGTCATTCCTACAGCTTTGTTTTATTTGTTATTGGAAAGGCATATTATTTGATCAGACTAAAATATAAAAGACCATGCATATGAATCTTAAGAACATTTTGGCTGTGGTTGCCATCAGTGCTTCCACTGCTGTGCTTAGTGTTTGGGGTTATAGCAAGTACAACGATTATCAACGAGCAGGTGTACAGGAAGAAGGTAAGCTGCCTGTGAACTATGCCGGATTTTTTGATAAGCATAATAATACCGGTTCGGCTGTAGATTTTACTCCTGCAGCCACTTCTGCTACCCCGGCCGTAGTACACATCAAAACAAAAACAAAAGCTCGTCAAGTCAGCAATCGCCAGCGGAATCCTTTTGCCGATATGTTCGGTGATGATTTTGGTGATTTCTTTGGTGGACCAAGGGTAATCCCTGAACAGCGTGCCAGTGGTAGCGGTGTATTGATCACGGAAGATGGCTATATCATTACCAATAATCACGTTGTAGACGGTGCCGATGAGATTAATGTAACATTAGCTAATAAAAAATCCTACAAGGGTACCATAATCGGTACAGACCCCAGCAGCGATATTGCTGTTATCAAAATTGAAGGTAAAACCCTGCCTTATTTGGTTTATGGTAACAGCGATGAAGTAAAGCTCGGTCAGTGGGTATTGGCCATTGGTTATCCATTGAATTTAGATGCTACCGTTACGGCTGGTATTGTAAGTGCCAAATCAAGGTCTATTGGTATCAATAGTCGTCAAAGCCAAAGTCCGGTGGAATCATTCATCCAAACTGATGCTGCAGTAAACTCCGGCAATAGTGGTGGCGCATTAATTAATACGGCTGGAGAATTGATTGGAATTAATTCAGCCATTGCCTCTCCTACCGGTTCATATGCAGGATACTCTTATGCAATACCGGTGAACATTGTTAAAAAGATTGTGACTGATATTGTGAAGTTTGGAACTGTGCAGCGTGCTTATATTGGCATCAACTATCCGAATGAAAATCTCTCAGATGATCAAAAACGTGAATTGGAAAAAGAAATTGGCGTTGCGATCAAAGAAGGTGAAGGTGTCTATATCACCGGTGTTCCTGAAGGAGGGGCTGCTGCAGCTGCCGGATTGAAAAAAGGTGATATAGTGACAAAAGTAAACGGTAACCCTGTTACCAGTGGACCAGAATTACAGGAGCAAGTAGCTTTATACAAACCAGGTGATAAAATTACTTTGGCTTACAAACGTGGTGGAAAAGAAAACACAGTTGGTATTACCCTGAAAAATAAAGCTGGCACTACTGATATTGTTAAGACTACCTCTATCATTGAGCAGATTGGTGGTGAACTGGAAAATATTGATAAAAGTTTGGCTGCAGCCAATGATATCAAAGGAGGTGTAAGGGTTAGAAAAGTAGGTAATGGCCTATTAAGTAAGAGCAGAATGCAAGACGGATTTGTAATCACAGGAGTAAATGGACGTGAAGTAAAGAATCTGGAAGAGTTCCAAGAAATTATTACCTCCTTGAAAGGCAGTGGCGTTATTCGTTTAGAAGGTATTTATCCCGGATTCGAAGGAAACTATACTTATCCGCTTACTCTTTCAAAAGAATAATAACAAGTAGCACATATAAAAAAGGCAACTGCATCAGTTGCCTTTTTTTATATAAACAAGATGATCCCCGGCCATCAATTCAAAATGTTCCTTTGTTGAAAATGTATAAGTCAATGATGAAAACAGATTGATAAAATTTCCTTGCAACCATTCATGCTGTACGTCAATGTTTGCTCTTTCTTTGTCGGAAAGATTCAATAATACCAATACAGTCTCTGTCTCTTTTTTTCTGAAATAAGCCATGATAAAATTTTGTTCCACAGGAAGAATAAAGGTCTCCCCCTCTAGAATAGCCAATGACTTTTTTCGGTACTGTAAAAGTTGCTGATAAAATGTATGAAGTGCAGGTGTTTCTTTCCAATCTATTTGATCTTTATCAAAAAAAGCAAGCCGCTTCAAATTCGGATTTTCTTGTCCGCTATATACCAATGGCATCCCCTTCCAGGTACACGTAAATACAGTCCATGCTTTGGCTGCACAACCGTATTTTTCATATTCGGTTCCATTCCAGCTATTTTCATCATGATTGCTGGTAAAGAAAAGCTTGATTGCACCAGGTGGATATTGTGAATAAGCATGTAATACTTCTCTTACTTCATGTAAGCCATGTTCACCTTTCATGAATTTTTCGGATACATGCATCCACCACCATGCATACGTAGCATCAAAAGCATTATGGTATTCTACAACTTCACATTCTGCCAGCCAGAAGCAAGGTTTTATGGCATCACATTGTGTTCTTGCATATACCCAAAAGTCGAGTGGTACAAGATGAGCCATATCGCAACGAAATCCATCGATATCAAATTCAGTGATCCAATACTGCATTGCGTTGACTAAAGCAGATCGCATATCATGGTTGCCAAAATTCAAATCAATTACATCTTTCCAACCATTTCGCTCTGTAAAGTTCCCTTCTTCATCTCTTATAAACCATTCAGGATGGGTTTGGGTCCAATGATGATCTGCTCCAGTATGATTAGCGACCCAGTCAATGATCAATTTCATATCCAATGCATGCACTTGATCGACCAGCTCTTTAAAATCTGTTGCTGTTCCAAACTCCGGATTGATATCGGTATAGCTGCTACAAGCATAATAACTACCCAGAGTCCCTTGACGTTTCTCTACACTGATAGGAGTAATAGGCATAAACCAAAGAATATCAATACCCATTTCTTTTAATCTCGGCAGATGTTCCATGAATGCACGAAAAGTTCCTTCCGGAGTGTACTGTCTGATATTCACCTCGTAAACAGCGGCATGCTTCGCCCAAGGTGTAACGGTAAATCGATTGCTCATGCTACGATGTTACTGATTTTTCCATAAATCAGGTATTTATACGTATTGTATGGCTTGATAGGTGCCATTAGTTTTACCACTTCAAACTACGAATATGGCATCCAAGAAGCAAATCATCATCGTGAAAGACAAGCGAATTGAATTACTCAAGAATGGCACTATCGATTTTATATCATTAACCGATATAGCAAGGTATAAAAATCCGTCTGAGCCGAAGGATATCATCAAAAACTGGATGCGAACCAAGTCTACTATTGAGTTTCTAGGGATCTGGGAACTATTGCATAATCCCGATTTCAAAGGGGTCGAAATCGACCCCTTACTGAGAGAAGCGGGAAGCAATAGCTTCATCTTATCGCCATTAAAATGGATAACTATAGTAAATGCCAAAGGTATCATTGTAAAAGCAGGTAATTCAGGTGGAACTTTTGCTCATAAAGACATTGCATTTGAATTCGCCTCATGGATCAGCGCAGAATTCAAGTTATACCTGATCAAGGAAGTCCAAAGATTAAAAGAGCAGGAATCAACTACCCATCAGCTAGAATGGAATATCCATAGAACAGTAGCCAAAATCAACCATAAAATTCATACAGATGCTATTGTAGACGTATTAATACCTCCTACTCTCAGCAAACAGCAAATAGCAATGGTATATGCATCAGAAGCAGAAGTCATTAATATGGCTGTATTTGGGAAAACAGCTAAAGAATGGAAAGAAAATCATACCGGAAACATCAGAGACCAGGCTACCTTGGAGCAACTCATCATTCTTAGCAATCTGGAAAGTATCAGCGCTCTCTTGATTAGAAATGGGTTAACGCAACAACAACGCTTAGTAGAGTTGAATAAAACAGCTATCCAGCAAATGAAATCCCTACTGAACAACCCTTCGTTGAAACAATTGGAAAACAAAACTCAATAAAACTACTGCTAAAGCTCCTACTACATTCAGCCAAAGGAAACCAAGGCCAATGATGTTATATCGATCCAATAAGAAGAATCCAAATACAATCAATTCACCAATAACCGCTGCTGCAAACACCGCATTTGCTTGTACTTTTTTCATGTAAAACGCCACCAAGAAAATACCTAAGATCACTCCGTAGAAAAGTGATCCCAAAACATTTACAGCTTCAATCAAACTTCCCATACCGGATGCAAACTGTGCAGTGATGACACAAAAAATCCCCCATGCTAGCGTATAATATTTCGATTGTTTATATTCTTTTGCACATTGATCAGGATCTGTATTGTTTGTTTGAATTCCTTGCAATCGTTGGTGAAAGTCAATCATGGTACAAGAAGCCAATGAATTCAACGCTGCAGCAATAGACCCCCATGCTGCCAGAAAGATTATGGCAATCAATAATCCCACCAATCCTTTGGGTAAGAAATCAACTACAAACCTTAAAAAAATATAGTTGGTATCATTAGTATCTGCACCAGGCACTGCTTTGGTTAATATGGTTTTATATTGTTTCTGCAAACCAGCCAATTGTTTTGCACCTACTGCAATACTATCCTTATACTGCTCTTGTTTTTCAACCGTATACAACCTACTCCACTCTTGTTGTTTAGTCTGATAGGTATTGAATTGTGATTGAACAGACACAAGCTCTTCCTTGTATGAAGTTTGCATCGCTTTTTCTTCCACTGCCTTATTAAAAAAGACCGGTGAAGGTGTAAACTGATAAAAGGTAAACAATAAGGCACCTAACAATAAGATCAAAAACTGCATGGGCACTTTCACCAATCCATTCATGAGTAATCCCAATCTACTTTCGGTATTATCCTTGGCAGTTAAATAGCGGCCTACCTGCGATTGATCAGTACCGAAATAAGAAAGTGCTAAAAAGAAGCCACCAATGATACCACTGATTAAGTTGTATCGATCTTTCCAATCAAACCCATTTTCAGTAATACCTGTTGTAATGACATTGAGTTTTCCTGAAGCACCACTTACTTTCAAAGCATCATTAAACCCTACTCCCTCCGGTAAATAATCAACGATCAAATACCCCGCAACAAACATTCCGGCAAAAATGATGATCAATTGCAATTGCTGTGTATACGCTACTGCTTTTGCTCCACCACTAACCGTATATATGATCAGCATACCTCCCATGACAATATTGGTCCAAAAAATATCCCACCCCATTAATGATGAAAGAATGATAGAAGGCGCATAAATACTAATACCCGTTGACAACCCTCTTGAAAGCAAGAACAAAAAAGAGGTGAAAGTCCTAGTCTTTAAATCAAATCTTTTTTCTAAAAACTCATACGCAGTAAACAGCTTGAGTTTATTGAATAAAGGAACAAAAGTTACACACAGTATCACCATCGCAATAGGCAGACCAAAGTAATACTGCACAAATCGCATACCGTCAGTGAACGCTTGTCCGGGTGCCGATAAGAATGTAATTGCACTGGCTTGTGTTCCCATAATGCTGAGCAATACAAGGTACCAAGGCATACTTCTATTACTTAGAAAATAACCTTCAAGATCTTTACTGGTTCTGCTCTTATACAGTCCATAAGTAATGATCGCAACAAGTGTAATCACCAGTACTATCCAATCTACCTTACTCATGCATAGGTTTTAGTGAGCCATAGAAAAAAAAGGATCAATCCCAATAATACCAATAATACAAACCAATACCAGCTTCGCCAAGATTTGAATAAAGGGACTTTTTCTTTGGTACTCATATCTGTTATTTATTTCTGTTATGGATAAGACTCCCGCTTAATAATCCTAATGCCAAACCGATTAACAAGCCTACGCGTACATTTTTGATCACAAAACCAATGGCAATACCAATCACTACCAAAGTTAATATACCAATCTTTCTTCGTTGCTTCATGCTATTATTGCTTAGGTAAGGCTATCAAATTCGCTAATATTTTAAATGCACCGGAATTACCGGCAGGCAATTGTCTAAACATCACCAAACTTACATAAGCAAAATTTCCTTTCCCATATTTAGTGGTGATCAGGCTTCCCGTACTTTCTTTTTCGCCTTTATCATTCATACCTAAAGGTGCTTCATATTTACCGATAAATTGATCGTCCTGATAAGTACTTCTCTCTTGTATCCACTCAGCGAAATCAATATTGGATATTTTATTTGGGAAATTCAATACAGGATGTTGTGGCAGTACAAATCTCACTTCTGCATCCTCTTCTGTAACCCTTGTTGTTGTTATCTGAAAAGGATAGGGTCCGATTTTAGGAGCTGCAACCCCACCTTGATTGCGATTATATTGAACAATCAGATTACCTCCATTCTGCACATAACGCATCATCACATCATATTTCGCCGTCAGCCATTCATGAATATTATACGCTCGTACACCTGTGATGATAGCATCTAAGTCCTTCAGTCCATCATCCGTCACTGATGCATCATCCAATATCTTCACTTCATAACCCATTTGCTTCAGTGCATCTGGCATCACATCTCCTGAGCCAGGTATGAATCCGATTTTCTTTCCCCTTACTTTGATTTCAGTATCAATCACTTTTACATAATCCCTAAAAGCGTAATGAATATTGGGAATATGATCGTATTTGATTGCTTTAAAATAATCAGAAAAATGTAAGACTTTACCTTCAGAAGTAACAACACGCATCGTTGCTTCCAAATACTTCACGGGAGCTTTTGGATTGTATACCTTCGATATTGGAAAATCAATGATCTGTCTTTGTCCTTTTACAAAATTTCTTTTCTCTGCTGAGATAACAGGTTTCACTGCTTCCTGACGAATATCCAGATCAGTTACTGCTCCTGTTTGTGAGAAATTAGATCGATAAATCACATGTAACATTGAATCAGAACGGTTCTTCCCATATTCATCTTTCACATTCAATAATACTACGGATGGAGACAAGTACAATTCGTTATTCGTTACTATGATAAATGATTGATAAATTTCTCCACTTGCGAGATTTACTAATTTATATATTAC
>JACVCQ010000094.1 GCA_016741945.1 Chitinophagaceae bacterium | reverse complement strand
CCCACACAAGGACTGATCCGAAACGATTTCGGCGAGGAGCCTATTACGGGTAGAGGTAACAACGCATCAGAACTTGCAGCAACCATTTTATCCGATAACGATGAACTGGATGAAGTGTTTTTCTTCTGTGGTGATCAGCGGAGAGATGAATTACCTGCCAAACTTAGAGAAGAAGGTATCAGTGTTGAAGAGATCATCGTTTACAAAACCATTCCACTCCATCAAAAAATTCATACTGCTTATGATGGTATTGTATTTTTTAGTCCGAGTGCTGTAGAAAGTTTTTTCAATAACAACAAAACAACTACTTCAACAGTATTCTTTGCCATAGGGAACACTACTGAAGCAGCGATCAAAAAATATACAAACAATTCAATCATCACAGCTCACTCACCGGGAAAAGAAGAACTGGTGAGGAAAGCGATTCATTACTTTGGTGAAAGGTGAAAAGTGAAAGGTGAAATAAAGACCATAACTTCTTCACCTTTCACTTTTCACTTTTCACTTTTCACTAAATAATCTATGCTAAAAAACAACCTACTCCTCCGAACCCTTCGCGGTGAAGCAACTGAAAGAACTCCTGTGTGGATGATGCGTCAGGCCGGACGATACCTTCCTGAGTACATGGTATTGCGTGAGAAATACGGATTCTTTGAACGTTGTCAGACACCCGAATTGGCATGTGAAATCACACTACAACCAATAGATATTGTTGGTGTGGATGCTGCTATTTTATTTTCTGATATTCTGGTTGTACCACAAGCCATGGGACTTGAAGTACAATTGATCGAAAGCAAAGGACCTGTTCTCCCCGATCCGATCAAAACCAATAAAGACATGGCACGCATTCGTGTACCGGATGTTTATGAAACATTGGGCTACGTGATGGATGCCATTAAACTCATTAAACAAGAACTCAACGGAAGAGTTCCATTGATCGGTTTTGCAGGAGCACCTTGGACATTATTATGTTATATGGTACAAGGCAAGGGCTCTAAAACTTTTGATGAAGCAAAAGCATTCTGCTATACGCAACCGGAATTGGCACATCAGTTATTACAAATGATCACTGACACCACTATCGCCTACCTGAAAGCACAAGTGAAAGCAGGTGCCGACACAGTTCAAATTTTTGATAGCTGGGGTGGATTATTAAGTCCGCATGATTTTGAAAACCTGTCATTGCAATACATGCGTCAGATCGTTGCTGCATTGAAAGATGAAGTGCCCACTATCGTCTTCGCAAAAGGTGCATGGCATAGTTTAGACAGTATGGCTGCAACAGGTGCGCATGGCTTGGGAATTGATTGGTGTATCAAGCCTGAACTGGCTCGTCAGTTTGCAGGTAGTAACGTAACACTGCAAGGAAATTTTGATCCTGCGAAATTACTATCGCCTATCCCTGTGATTCAAAAAGAAGTAAAAGATATGTTGCGTGCATTTGGTCCGGGTAGACATATCGCCAACCTCGGACATGGCATCCTCCCAAATGTTCCTGTTGATCATGCAAGAGCGTTTGTAGATGCCGTGAAAGAATTTCAACATTAAGTGAGTAGTGAATAGTCAGTAGTGAGTAAATATCTTTTCACTACTGACTACTCACTACTGACTACTCACTAATACAACCTTATGATAAAAGACCAATGGATCTCCTTTATTCACCAGCTGCAGAATGATATTTGCGCTGCATTGGAGAAAGCAGATGGGAAAGCTACATTTCAGGAAGATAAATGGGACCGAGAAGAAGGTGGTGGCGGCCGTACACGAGTAATTGGTAACGGTGCTGTGTTGGAAAAAGGGGGCGTGAATACTTCTGTGGTATTTGGTCCCGTGACAGACTTGATGCGTACACAATTAAAAATCAATGGACATAGTTGGTTTGCATGTGGATTGAGTTTGGTGATTCATCCTTATAATCCGTTCGTGCCTACTGTGCATTGTAATTATCGCATGTTTGAATTGTACGATGAAAAAGGAGAAGTGATCGACAGATGGTTTGGTGGTGGTACTGATCTTACACCTTACTATTTATTTGAAGAAGATGCAATCCACTTTCATCAGACCTATAAAAATGCTTGTGATCCATTCGATCCATCATTCTACCCGACATTCAAAAAAGAATGTGATGAATATTTTGTGAACTGGCATCGCAATAAAGAAAGAAGAGGCATCGGTGGAATCTTTTATGACTACCAGCGTCCGGCTGAAAATAAAGACGTTCATTTCTGGATGGCATTTGCAAAAGCTTGTGGTTATGCATTCATCGATAGTTACATTCCCATTGTTGAGAAAAGAAAACATACTGAATTTACGCCGGAGAATAAATATTGGCAGGAAATACGTATAGGCAGGTACACAGAATTCAACTTGGTACACGATCGTGGAACTATCTTCGGACTCAAGACCAATGGAAGAATTGAAAGTATTCTGATGAGTCTGCCACCAACAGTAAGATTTGATTACAATCATCAACCGGCAGAAGGTTCAAAAGAATGGGAATTATGGCAAGCATGCTTACATCCAAAGGAATGGATATAAGTGTGATTTTTTGATCTTTGATTTCTTGATTTATTTCATAACAAGCGCTCCGAATCGTTCGTGGTGATCTAGCATAATTTTGCTGGATGAATCGGAAAACTTTACAAGACAGAACAAAACAGTTCAATATTGATATTGTATTGTTTTGCGATTGCCTGCCGAAAACACCTGCAGGTTTTGAGATTGCGAAACAATTGATCCGTTCTTCAGGATTAGTAGGAGCAAATTATCGTGCAACAAGCAGATCAAAATCACAGGCTGATTTTGCGCATAAATTAAAAATTGTTCTGGAAGAAATCGACGAGTCACATTATTGGCTTGAAATCATCAAAGCAACAAAACTTAGTACTAATAGTATCATAGATCAATTAATAGCAGAAGCAAATGAACTAACAGCGATTTTCACTGTTGCGAATAAAACGTTTGATTTAAAAATCAAGCAGACCAAACAATAAATCAAGAAATCAAAGATCAAAAAATCAAAGATTCATGTACCTACAACGACGCAACCGCATCCTCCGCCAAACACCTGCTATTCGTGCAATGGTGGCGGAGACCATATTGAAGCCTGCTGATTTTATGGCCCCATTATTTATTGATGAAGGAGAAAACGTGAAAACAGAGATCGCTTCGATGCCAGGATATTACAGGATGTCGTTAGATCTTACTGTGAAAGAAGTGAAAGCATTGAGGGAGATGGGTATTCGATGTGTACTGCTGTTCATCAAATGTAAAGATGAACTGAAAGATAATACCGGAAAAGAGGCATGGAATAAAAAAGGATTGATGCAGCGAAGCATCAAAGCGATCAAAGATGCAGTTCCTGAAATGGTTGTGATGACTGATGTGGCTTTAGATCCGTTTTCATCTTATGGACATGATGGTATCGTAAAAGACGGCGAGATCGTAAATGATGAAACCGTAGAAGCATTGGTAAAAATGAGTATCAGTCATGCAGAAGCAGGATGTGATTTTGTAGCACCGAGTGATATGATGGATGGAAGAATTGGAGCTATCAGAAATGGTTTAGAAGAAAGTGGATTCACAAAAGTGGGTATCATGAGTTATAGTGCCAAGTATGCATCATGTTTCTATGGTCCATTCAGAGACGCACTGGATAGCGCTCCCGGATTTGGTGATAAAAAAACCTATCAAATGGATTTCGCCAACCGAACAGAAGCGATCAAAGAAACGTTAATGGATGTGGAAGAAGGCGCAGATATCGTTATGGTAAAACCTGCGATGGCTTATCTGGATATCATTCGTGAAGTGAAGAATACAGTAGAAGTTCCGGTAAGTGCTTATCAGTTAAGCGGTGAATATGCAATGATCAAAGCAGCCTCAAAAATGGGTTGGCTAAACGAAGAAAAAGCGATCATTGAGAGCCTTACATCTATTAAACGAGCAGGTGCAGATATGATAGCAACCTATTTCGCGAAAGATGCGATCAGGCTGATGAGTGAGTAGTGAATAGTGAGTAGTGAGTTTAGTTTTGCGGGAAATACGTAAATCTTAATAGCTGTTAGAGACTAGTTTTGACAACTATGTTTTTACAGCTTGCTCATACAAAACTATCAGTCTTTTTAAAATCCAGGGATTTGGTACTTGAATGTTATAAGCTATCAAGAAATTTCCCTGCAGATGAAAGATTTGCTTTAATTCAACAAATCAGAAGAGCATCCTGTTCTGTTCACTTGAATATTGCAGAAGGATGTTCTCGCAAATCAAGTATTGAAAGAAAAAGATTTTTTGAGATTGCAAGAGGATCACTAATTGAGGTTGATACGGCAATCGGATTAGCCGTAAATCTTGACTATATAACTCTTGAAAAACTAGATAGTATAAAAATTTTGATAAGAGAAAATTTTAAAATGATCTCAGTAATGATTAGCCCAGATAACTGACTACTCACTACTGACTACTCACTAAAATATGGAAACATCAAAAAGCATTACACTCTTCGAACGCGCACAGCAATCTATTCCCGGTGGTGTAAACTCTCCGGTAAGAGCTTTTAAAAGCGTAGGCGGTACACCCATCTTTATTGAAAAAGCCAAAGGAGCTTATCTCTATGATGCAGATGGCAATCGTTACATTGATTATATCGCTTCGTGGGGACCTATGATCTTAGGACATGCTTACGAGCCAGTGGTGAAAGCCATTCAGGAAAAAGCTGTTTTATCTACTTCGTATGGTGCGCCTACTGAGTTAGAAATTGAAATGGCTGAACTCATAAAAAGTATGGCACCCAATGTAGATCTGATCAGAATGGTGAGCAGTGGTACTGAAGCATGTATGAGTGCCTTGCGTTTAGCTAGGGGCTATACCGGCAGAAATAAATTCATCAAATTTGAAGGCTGCTATCACGGACATGCTGATGCTTTTCTTGTAAAAGCAGGGAGTGGATTGGCCACTTTTGATATTCAAACAGTACCCGGAATCACAGGTGGTGTATCTACTGATACTTTGACTTGTGCTTACAATGATCTTGACGCAGTTAAGAATTTAGTTGCTATTCATAAAAATGAAATCGCTGCCATTATCGTTGAGCCTGTTGCAGGAAACATGGGTTGTATTTTACCTGCACCCGGATTTCTTGAAGGTATCAGAACCATTTGTGATGCAGAAGGTATCGTCTTCATTTTTGATGAAGTCATGACTGGTTTCCGTTTAGGACAAGGTGGTGCACAACAAGTATTGAATGTGGATGCTGACCTTATTACTTATGGAAAAGTGATCGGTGCAGGTATGCCGGTAGGTGCTTTTGGCGGTAAACGTGCCATCATGGAAAAAATCGCTCCACTAGGAAATGTATACCAAGCAGGAACACTGAGTGGTAATCCGATCGCAATGATCGCGGGTTATACCTTATTGAATGAATTAAAAAACAATCCATCCCTCTATCAGGAACTGAATGATAAAACAACATACCTACATGAGGGCTTGAATAAAGTACTCACTGAAAGTGGAACTCCATTTGTCATCAACAGATTTGGATCGATGATCAGTATTCATTTCAGTGAAAAACCTGTGACTGATTTCACATCTGCATCCACAGCCAACAATGCATTATTCAACAAATACTTTCATGCCATGCTGAAGAAAGGGATCTACTTACCTCCTTCTGCATTTGAAAGTTGGTTCCTCAACAATGCATTGACTTACGAAGACTTAAACGCCACCATACAAGCAACAAAAGAAAGCCTCGCAGAAATATTATAAAAAAGGGGTCGATTAAATCGACCCCTTTCAGTGTATCTCTGTGCCTTCAGTGGCAATAAATCTATCTAAACAATTCCGACTGATTCCCCATCGAAGGCCGATCTTTTCCTAAGTGTTGGTATGCCTTTAATGTAACTTCTCTTCCCCGCGGTGTACGTTGTAAAAAACCCTCCTGTATCAAAAATGGTTCATACACTTCTTCCAATGTACCAGCTTCCTCACCAACTGCAGTTGCAATGGTAGTGAGTCCAACAGGGCCTCCTTTGAATTTATCAATGATGGCAGATAAAATACGGTTATCCATTTCATCCAATCCATGCTCATCCACATTCAATGCTTTCAATGCATGCTGTGTAATACCTAAATCAATCTTTCCGTCATTCAATACCTGAGCAAAATCTCTCACACGACGTAATAAACCATTGGCGATACGAGGTGTACCCCTACTTCTTCTTGCAATTTCAAAAGCAGCATCCGATAGAATCCCTGTATTTAGAATAGCCGCACTTCTTTCAATGATCTTCTTCAGCGTTTCAGCATGATAATACTCTAATCGTGATTTGATTCCAAAACGAGATAACAATGGCGCGGTCAATAAGCCACTTCTTGTTGTTGCACCCACCAATGTAAATGGATTCAAATTGATTTGAACACTTCTGGCATTCGGACCGGTATCAATCATGATATCAATCCTGAAATCTTCCATAGCCGCATACAAATACTCCTCCACCACTGTACTCAAACGATGAATTTCATCAATGAACAACACATCATTAGGTTGCAGATTTGTGAGCAATCCCGCTAGATCTCCCGGCTTCTCTATCACCGGTCCGGAAGTTTCCTTGATATTCACCCCTAATTCATTTGCCACAATTCTGCTGAGTGTTGTCTTACCTAATCCCGGTGGACCGTGAAATAAAATATGATCCAATGCTTCACCACGTAACTTAGCAGCTTTGATAAAAATGACGAGATTTTCAATCAATTGTGGCTGTCCGGAAAAATCATTAATCTCTGCCGGACGAATGGCATTCTCAAACTCCTTTTCAGCAGCGCTCAGGTTCATCGGATCTCTGTTCAAGTTGGGGTTGGACATGGAGTAAAGGTAGTAAATTGTGAGATAGTGAATAGTGAGTAGTGAATAGTCAGTAGTGAGTAAAACTAAAAGCTATGAAATATCATACTCACTACTGACTATTCACTACTCACTATCTTAACTTTGAAAAAACTCTACATGCAACAAAAGACCGCACTCATTATTGGCGCTAGTGGATTAACCGGGCAGCATTTGTTGGAATTGTTATTGGATGATCCATTGTATGCTCGAATAACCATCTATGTTCGTAAGCCGATACATATTAGTCATCCTAAATTGGTACAACAGATCGTTGATTTTGAGCAATTGAATAGTGCAATAGATGCTACAGATGTTTTTTGTTGTTTGGGTACTACGATAAAAAAAGCAGGATCACAAGATGCGTTCAAACAAGTAGATTTGATCTATCCACAAAAAATTGGAGCTCTGCAATTAGCAGCAGGCTCCCAAAAATTTTTAGTGATCAGTGCCGTGGGAGCTGATGAGAGATCCTCCATTTTTTATAGCAGAACCAAAGGCCGGCTAGAAAAAGCGTTGACCTTGTTAAGATATCCATGTCTCTGTATTTTTAGACCTTCTTTTATCATGGGTGATAGAGCTGAAAGAAGAATGGGTGAAAAGATCGGCATTTTCTTTGCCAAGCTGATCAGTCCGATTTTGGTTGGGCCATTTAAAAAATACCAACCTGTTTCAGCATTGGCATTGGCAGCTTCTATGCAACATGCGGCACATCAGCATACAACAGGCCTTCATTATATTTCCTCGGATGAGATAAAAAAATTTGATTTGTAAGTACAATAAAATTATATTTGCATATACAACTATTTAAGTTACCTTTGCTTTTTCATGAAAACAACCGATAGTCAATATTATCAATGTCTTTACTTTACTTCCAATGCTTTGGCTAGAAAAGTAGAGAAGTTGGCCATCGAAAGCTGGAAACAGGTTGAGCTTTCCCCTAGCCATGGATATGTATTGATGGCTGTTTTGGAAGAACCTGGTGTACAGCCTAGCAGATTATCAGATGAGATGCAGCTAACCCCCAGTACGATTACCCGTTTGTTAGAAAA
>JACVCQ010000093.1 GCA_016741945.1 Chitinophagaceae bacterium | reverse complement strand
CACTACACGAACCGTGTAAGACTACGTACTGCTATCCGGCATCATCTGCTTCAATGAACGCTGAGCCAGGTTACCATGTCCCACTTCACGACGGCTTTGTCCGCGCATCATCTTTACTTCACCGGTACTGAATGGAGGGAAATTATAATGTAGGAAGAATTTAGAATCTACTGATTTTGCTGCACTTTCTACCAATAACTCATCTAAAGCAGTACCGAAGGTAACCGTTGTAAGTGATTGAGTTTCACCACGTGTGAACAATGCAGAACCGTGTGGTGTTGGCAATGGATCAATTTCCATAGCCAATGGACGCACTTCGTCTAATTGACGACCATCCAAACGGAAACGGTCATCGATGATCATACTGCGAACTACTTCCCATTTCAGGTCTTCGTAGTATTTTTTCGCTAATTTTTTTTCAAGGTCAGTAGCTTCTTCACCTAAACTGGCGATCAGCTCCTCTTTCAATGCACTATAAGCATCACTACGCTCATGTTTGGCAGATCCTTTACGAGAGATCTCATAGACACGCTGTTTAGCAAATGCATTTACTTTCTCACGAATCTCTTCATTTTGCTCGGGCTTCTTATAATCACGAACGGTTGTAATACCCTTCTTGGCTCGCAATTCAGCCTGCGCTTTGATATGAACACGGATGGCATCATGTGCCAGCTCCAATACTTTAATCAGGTCGGCTTCAGAACATTCTTTGGCCTCACCTTCCACCATCATCAGGTTTTTCTCGGTAGCAGCCACGATGAATTCCAATTCTGATTTCTCCAGTTCTGAGCGGGTTGGATTGATGATATATTCACCATTGATTCGTCCAACACGAACTTCACTGATGATTTCTTTCACAGGAATATCCGATACTGCCAATGCCGCAGAAGCAGCCAAGCAAGCCAATGAATCGGGCATAACCTCATCATCGCTAGAGATCAGGCTCACCAATACCTGCACATCGCAGAGATAATCTTCGGGGAACAATGGACGCAAAGCACGATCAATCAATCGGCTCGTCAGGATTTCATAGTCATTCAAACGTGCTTCACGCTTGAAGAATGAACCGGGGATACGACCCGCAGCTGCAAATTTTTCTTGATAATCTACGCTTAAAGGGAAAAAATCTTGTCCTTCTTTAGGTTCTTTATTGGCAACAACAGTTGCCAACAATACGCAATTACCCTGACGAACTGTAACGGCGCCATCAGCCTGACGGGCTAATTTACCGGTTTCTATGGTAACGATACGATTGCCACCGATATCGAAACTTACACTAAATGGTTGTGATAACATAAACTGATTTTGTAAAGACTTTATTCAAACACAAGGCGGGAAATCATGCTGAAAAAGTCCGGTTATTTGGGATTGATGAACGAAAAACAGGTATAGACACAAATAACTATTCCCAACCGCTAAAAAATATCAGTTGGGAATAGCATGTATCATAGACTGAAAAATTATTTTCTCAGACCCAGTTTCTCGATGAGTGCACGATAGCCTTGCAGGTTTGTTTTCTGCATGTAAGTCAACAAACGCTTACGCTGACCTACCATCTGCATCAAACCACGGTGAGTGGAATAATCTTTTTTGTTGGCTTGCAAGTGCTTAGAAATGTGGGCAATACGCTCAGTCAGCAATGCAACCTGACCTTCAATAGAACCCGTGTTAGTGGCTTTACCACCGAATTCAGCAAAAATGCTGGCTTTTTTTTCTGTTGTTAAATGAGACATCTGAAAATGTTTAATAGACTCCGGAATGTTTTCCTCTTTATTTTTATCGGCTGCAAAGGTAGGTAATATCATGGAATTTTGATAATTTTAAATCCTGATTTTTAACCCGATTTGTCTTCCGGCGCATACAGTATCCTCCCGTAACTGTCCAACCGCTGAAAAATGTTGTTTGTTCATTTCCTGATAAAGGGAAAATTGTAACTAATTTATTGATTTACAGTAGAATACCACTTATTTTGCTGTACTAGCAAACCATTTTGCATGTTTGGAGTCACGATTCTTGGTAATAATTCTGCCCTACCGGCCTATGACAGACACCCGACTGCACAAGCAGTCACGCTGAATGAACAGCTATTCCTCATCGATTGTGGGGAAGGCACCCAAATGCAGATGGCGAAGTATAAAGTCAGAAGGGGACGCATCAACCATATTTTTATCTCTCATCTCCATGGTGATCATTATTTTGGTCTGATTGGTTTACTGACCAGCATGGGATTACTAGGTCGTGAGCAGGATCTGCATCTGTACGGTCCTCCCCAATTGAAAGATATTATTCAACTGCAATTGAATGTAGCTGCTACTACCCTTCCCTATACCTTACATTTCTACCCGCTTGATACAGAGGGATTAATCCTCGATCATCCCAAATATGCAGTGGAATGTTTTAAAACACAGCATCGTATACCTTGTTTCGGATTTATCATTCGTGAAAAAAAGAAACCGAGAAAAATCAATAAAGATGCAGTGCTATCCTATGAGATTCCTTCCGTATATTATGAACGATTGAAGAATGGCGATGATTATGAAACAAGGGATGGAAAAATCATCAAAAACGAATGGGTTACTTATGCCAACACACCGGGAAGAAGTTATGCTTTTTGTGCCGACACCATCTATGATCCGCAAATAGCGGAGAAAACAAAGGGAGTCACTGTTTTATACCATGAAGCTACTTACTTAAAAGATTTGGAAGAAAGAGCTGCAGCACGGTATCATTCTACCACCATTCAAGCAGCTGCGATTGCTCAACAAGCAGCAGCACAAAAATTATTAATCGGACATTTTAGTAGCAAATACGAGTTACTAGACGACTTCCTCACCGAAGCCCAATCTGTTTTCCCTAATACACAATTGGCGATCGAGGGAACAACTTATTTAATTTGAAAATTTGAAAATGTGATCATTTGAAAATGAGTAGTATAAATCTAGTTACTTACCAAAACAGACCCCCATTTTCAAATTTTCAAATTCTCAAATTTTCAAATTATTAATCATCCATTTATAAAAATCACGAAACTCTTGCCGCCAGTAGGTTTCATTGTGTTGTCCGAGGGGATTGATGACGTTTCGAATGATGTACCGTTGTTTTTTTTGAAGTATATCACTCATCTTCTGCATGTCTGTTACCGATGTACCTCCTTCTTTACTTCCGGTATAGAAATAAAAAGCAGGCATACTGGTAGTATTAAAATTTTCAGCCATTGTATAAATGTCTTTTGAAGTCCATAAAGAAGGAGAAAAAACACCGGCACCACCAAATACATCCGGATATTGCAATACGGTATATAAACTGATTAAACCACCCATACTACTTCCCAATACATAATTATTCGGAGCAGATTTTAATGTTCGGTATTTGGAATCGATATAGGGCTTTAATGTTTTTGCAAGGAATTCGGCATAAGCTTTTCCTTCTCCTTGACCATATTGCGGATGATCAAATGGATTGTATTCAGTCATCCTTTTATCGCTTCCATTATCAATACCCACTACAATACATTCCTTTTGTACTAGTTGTTGTAAAGTATCCAAACACTCATCCACTCCCCACTCACCCATAAAAGATGTTTGTTCGTTAAAGAGGTTTTGTCCGTCTTGCATATAAATCACCGGATAGGTTTTCGTGGAATTTGAATATCCCTTTGGTAAATACACCCAAATTCTGCGGGTACGATTGAGTTGTGGAATTTTAAATGCGGTATCCATGATACGCACTTGCGGACTCGCTGTATATCGTTTTGGTTTTTCCGGATATTCATCTTTCCAGCCGGGGATGGTAAACTCTTGGGTGAGATCATCATTTACTTCCAATACACGGTCGGCAATATCTCTTCCATCGGCTGTGGTTTCCACTTTATCAAATCCACCGCGGGTGAATTTGAAGGCGTAAGTGCCTGCTGCCATTCCTCGCAACACCACACTCTTCCTGGAACCACCAAAAGGTTTCAGTTTATAATTTTCATCCTTAGGATTCCAGTTATTGAAGTTACCGGCTACATAAATATCATCATTCTCTTTAGTGGCAACAGAATTCACAACTAGGCGAACTGTAAACTGCGCTTTTGCTTGAGTGGTAACGAGAATTGCGAAGATGAAAAGAATTTGTTAGAGGATTTGACAATACGAACAGCTTGTGATCCTCTACGCTTTGATAGCGTTAAAGATACAATGTCTATGCAAAAAACTCTGTGCCCTCTGAGCGAAACGCGGTGTAACTTTGTGGTAAAAATTTAACCACAGAGCGACACGGAGTACTGCACAGAGTTTTCACCTTTCCCCCTCCCTAATCCAATATCTCTACATCTTTCGGATACTTCGCAGCATTGAATACAAACACATTATCGGCTACTGCTTTATTGGGTACAATATTGGTGAAGCTTACTTGCACGGTATTGTTTCCTTTATCCAAGATCACTGCACGTGCAATCATGTTCTTCGTCTTATCAACAAAGATGTTGACTTTAGAAAAATTCTTACGGCTATCCAAGGGTTTTAATTCAATCTCATGAAAATTACCTTTGGTACCTATTAGTTTATAAGAGAAATCTTTGTCGTAAGCACCGGATAATATTTTTTGTGGACTCAGTGTTTGTCCATTTTCTTCTACAGCAGCAACGGTGATGGTTTTGGAACCATCATAGTTATAGGTTTTTACTCCATCACAAAGGATCTCATTCTTCCCTTCTTTTAGCACATATTTTTGTCCTTTGGTAACAATGGTTCCTTTTTTGGTTCCGTTATTTTTTCCTTTACTGGTCAGAGAAGTAATGGTAAAACCTGCAGAAATGGTTTTATAGGCTTTTACGGTAGTACTCACCGCATCGAGTATTTTTTTGGCATTGGGATCATTTTGTGCATTCACCTGCATCAACATCACCATGAAAACAAGCGCAATCGAGTATAATTTCTTCATTCTTTCCAATTGAGGGCGCAAATATAAGTTTTACTGCCTTGTATGACAGAAAGCATGCCAATTAGTTTATACTCATGGGTTAAGATGCTGTTATAAATCGGTGAAATGGCAAAATCATGACATTGAATCTAAAAAATCCTGCAGTTCCATATCAGTTTTGAATAACACTTCTCGGGCTTTACTTCCCTGATTAGGACCCACAACACCGGCCGCTTCCAGTTGATCCATGAGTCGTCCGGCTCGGTTATAGCCTAGTTTCATTCGGCGTTGTATTAAAGAGGTAGACCCCATTTGACTTTGAACAATCAGTCGCGCCGCATCTTCAAACAGCGGGTCTCTTTCACTGGCATCAAAATCTTTGCCTTCCATTTCTTTTTCATCCACATATTCCGGTAACAAAAATGCTTGCGGATACCCTCGTTGATCGCCAATGAACTCACATACATTTTCTACTTCCGGTGTATCTACAAAAGCACACTGTAAACGGGTGATTTCACCGTTGTAACTCACAAGCATATCCCCTTTACCAATTAATTGTTCCGCACCACCGGCATCTAAAATGGTTCTGCTATCAATCTTGCTCGATACTTTAAACGCAATACGTGCCGGGAAATTCGCTTTGATGGTACCAGTGATAATATTCACAGATGGACGTTGTGTGGCAATGATCAAATGAATACCAATGGCCCTCGCCAACTGCGCCAATCGGGCAATCGGCATTTCCACTTCCTTACCGGCAGTCATGATCAGATCCGCAAACTCATCCACCACCAATACTATAAAAGGAAGGTATTGATGTCCTTTTTCCGGATTGAGTTTTCTGGCGGTGAACTTTTCATTGTACTCACGGATATTTCTACAACCTGCTTCTTTCAACAGATCATAACGATTATCCATTTCAATACACAAAGCATTCAGGGTATGTACCACTTTTTTAGTATCAGTAATAATCGATTCTTCTTCACCGGGAAGTTTTGCCAAGAAATGTTTTTCGATAACGCGGTATAAACTCAACTCCACTTTCTTAGGATCCACCAATACAAACTTGAGTTGTGATGGATGCTTCTTGTATAACAAAGACACCAGGATCGCATTCAGCCCCACCGATTTACCTTGTCCGGTAGCACCCGCCATCAACAAGTGTGGCATACTGGCCAGATCTACAATAAAATTCTCATTATCGATTTTTTTACCGATCGCAATCGGCAAAGAGAAAGCACTATGTTGAAACTTATCACTCGCCAGCAAGGTTTTCATACTCACCACTGTCTTACGCACATTGGGTACTTCAATACCAATGGTTCCTTTTCCGGGTATCGGCGCAATGATACGGATACCTAAGGCTGCCAAACTCAAAGCAATATCATCTTCCAGGTTTTTAATCCGACTGATACGTACACCCGGAGCCGGTACAATTTCATACAAGGTTACGGTTGGTCCTACGGTTGCTGCTATACGCTGGATGGCGATATCATAGTTTTTAAGCGTGGCAATGATTTGGTTTTTATTGGTCTCCAACTCTGTGGGATCATGAACAATTTTTTCACTACCATGCGTTTCCAATAGATCCAATCCCGGATACTTGTAATCTTTCAGATCCAGTGTTGCATCGTATTGGGTATTCAGTTTACCGGGTGTAGCTATCGGCGCCACTTCCAACTCTTCTTCTTCCTCAGGTGTTTCTTTGATTTCGAGTTCGAGTCCTTCAGCATCTACATGGGTCTTCTTCGGAGGTATTACATTGATCAAAGGCTCGGGCTTAGAAATTTCTTCTTCCATTTCTATGCTCTCTTCTTCTTCTTCCTCCTCAACTGCTTCATCTTCCTCTTCTTCTTTCTCCACCATATCAAATTCATTCATTGGGTCAATCGCTTCTTCTTCCTCTTTTGGCATAATGACCACCACACCACTTGTATCAGATTTCAATTTATTTTGACTCATCGGCAATCCTTCTGCTTCCTCCATTTCAATGGCAGATTCGCCTGTCTCATCCCATTCCTGCTTCACGGCAACTTCATCATCAATGGATAATTTAAAATCATCTTCCTGAGCTTTATTGCTTGTAGGAGAAGAAAAATTCCACTCGGGCCATTTAAAAGTGGGATTGAAACGCCAGATGATATAACTGAAAACTGATAACAACAATAATGCACCGGTTCCAATATTACCGATCCACTTTACAAACCAGGCATTCAATAATTCACCCACCGCTCCTCCCCATGAAAAAGCACTGGCACTGGATACAAAGGCAAATGCCATGCTCAACACTACCAAACCCACAATAACGTAACGGATATTACGAACAAGACTGAATAATTTTTTACCAAACAACAGATTCACACCGAGTACAAAAAAGAAAGTACAGAAGAGATATGAAGCCAAGCCAAAACCTTTATAAAAAAGACTATGCGCTACATAAGCACCCAATACTCCCAAAAGATTATTCACTTTTACATCATCTGTTGCAAATATGCGGATACCAAACTGGTGTACTTTATCTTGGTCTTCCTGCCAAGTAAATAAATAAGAGGTGAAAGCAACAAACAAGAAGATGGTCAACAATAAACTGGAAGCACCAATGATTTTGGTCGTACGTTCATCTTTTACCACTTCCGTAACGGTTACATCCGGTTCTTTATCAGGAGCCAGTTCTTCCGGATTGGGAGCGGGTGGTGTTTTTTTCTTCAAGCGATTTGCCATGAAAACAAATATAAGCTATGGCAATGCCTGCTTCATCTTAGTAACCAGCTATGTGCAAAACTGATAAACAGATACAGAGTTTTCCACTTTTATCAAGCACCTTTACTGATACCCAGTGCCAGACAAATCCAGCCGGCCACCAGTAATGTACCTCCCAATGGTGTTATTGGACCTACCCATGAGAGCCCATTGACTTGCGCTGCGGATTTGTAAGTAAGCAGGTATAAAGACCCACTGAACAAAAACATTCCCGCCATAAATAAGATACCCGCTGCCTTCATCAGCGAAGCTTGTCCGGATGCAAAAACCAGTCCCGTCAATGCCAATGCAAATACATGGTAAAACTGATAGCGAACGGCTGTTTCAAAAGTTACCAATGCTTCTGCCGAAACCATTTTCTTCAATCCATGCGCACCAAATGCGCCCAGTACTACTG
>JACVCQ010000092.1 GCA_016741945.1 Chitinophagaceae bacterium | reverse complement strand
TAGAATGATGTTGAAAAATACGAATCTGATTGAATTGGATCAGTCTACCAACCACCTTGATTCGGAAAGCAGTCAGAGTTTCAACGAAGGTTGTATCAGTTTTCCAGGTATTGTTTTATTGACTTCTCATGACCATACTTTCATGCAAACGGTTGCCAATCGTATCATTGAGCTGACACCCAAAGGCATCATTGATCGTTTGATGACATTTGATGAATACATGGAAGACAAGCGCGTGAAGGAATTGAGAGAAGAAATGTATGCATAATTCGCCTAATGCGAATTGTGTTACCGTATTTCCCGCAAATCTTTTTGGAAGGGTTATTTAAAAGCAAATACTATTTAGTTTAGCTCTTAAATAACCCTTTTATATGTCTGTTATAAAAATTCCATTACTGTTCACCGGATCACTCGGGGAAAAAAGAATCTATACTTTATTTGATAGTGGGGCCAACCTTTCTTGTATCCATCCTGATTTTGTATCTGAATTAGAAATTCCAACAGAGCTAAGTGCTACCAGAAAGCTTTTAACTGCTAGTCAAGGTCATTATATCGAAGTTTCACATCGTATTATTGTTGATTTCTGGATAAATGATGTGTATGTAAGTGACGAGTTCTTAATAGTGCCCGGCTTGACTGAAGAAGCAGTAGTAGGTGCAGTCACCATGCAAAAATGGCGAATGAAATTGGACTTCGATCATGATACTGTTCATGTGGATCCAAAAGTGATGATCATGCAGTTGATCTGATTTCTTTTTGTATTCACCTATTAGGCCATTCAATTCATGAATGGCTTTTTTGTTTTTATTATCTTAGGCAACTTAAATAGCCATTATGAGAAAATTGCTTTTCGCTGCTGTTCTGCTACTGACTATTGGTGTGCAGGCGCAGAATTTAGATTACTACTTGCCTAAAAATGTACGGTACAATCCGTCAATTCCCACACCCGCTTCCGTGATTGGTCATGAAGTGGGAGAGTGGCATGTTACACATGATCGTTTGGTGAATTATATGAAAGCAGTGGATGCTGCTTCAGATCGAGTGACTTTACAGCAATTGGGTACTACTTACGAAGGACGCCCACAATTGGCATTGATCATCACCTCTCCAAAAAACCATCAAAATCTGGAACAAATACGTCAGCAGCATTTGCAGTTAACGCAAACCAATCAATCTGCCAACCTGAATGTGAATGAAATGCCTGCTGTTGTTTGGATTGGTCATAGTATCCATGGAAATGAAAGCAGTGGTTCCAATGCTTCTTTATTAACCACTTATTATTTAGCTGCCGCGCAAGGTCCGGAAGTGGATGCTTTGTTAGATAAAACAGTGGTTTTGCTGGATCCCTCCTTTAATCCAGATGGACTGAATCGTTTTGCAACTTGGGCAAACATGCATAAAAGTCAGACCTTGGTATCTGATCCACAAGCCAGAGAGTTCAATGAAGAATGGCCGGGAGGAGGATTTAATCACTATTGGTTTGATTTGAATCGTGATTGGTTACCTGCTCAGCATAGAGAAAGCCAGAATCGTTTACAATTGTTCCATCAGTGGAAACCCAATATTTTGACTGATCACCATGAAATGGGAAGCAATGCTAATTTCTTTTTTCAACCTGGAGTGCCATCAAGGGTAAACCCAAATACGCCAGCCAAAAATCAAGAATTAACAGCGGCCATCGGAAATTATCACGCCAAATTTTTTGATAGTATTGGTTCTTTGTATTTCACAAAAGAAGGCTACGACGACTTCTACTATGGCAAGGGATCAACCTATCCTGATATCAATGGTGGTGTAGGTATTCTGTTTGAACAAGCGAGTAGTCGCGGTCATGCGCAGGATACCGAAAATGGATTACTCACTTTCCCTTTCACAGTGCGCAATCAGTTTACAGCGGCGTTGTCTACTTTGGAAGCAGCCAAACAATTGCGTGTGGACATGCTCAAATACCAGCGTGACTTTTATAAAGAAGTAGAAAAAGAAGCTGCAGTTTATCCGGTAAAAGCTTTTGTGATAGGAGATCAGTTTGATCAAACACGTACCAATATTTTTGTTCAGATGTTATTACGACATCAGGTAGATATCTTTCAATTGAAACAAGATTTTACTGCTGATGGAAAACAATTCAAAGCGGGTAAAGCATTTGTGATTCCTGCAGCACAGCAGCAATTCAAGATCATTAAAACTGTTTTTGAAAAAACCTTTGATTACAAAGACAGTTTATTCTATGATGTTACTGCCTGGACCATGTCGCTGGCTTTTGGACTGCCAACAGCGGAACTGAAAACAGGTTACGATCAATTGCTGGGTACCAAAGTGATCAACGCAGTGCCATTGAGCCAACCGATCATGAATTTATCAGCCACTGCTGCGGCATATGCTTTTCGTTGGGATGATTACAATGCTCCCAAAGTGTTGTTCCAATTGCAATCCAAAGGAATCAAAGCCAAGGTAACCACCCAGAAATTCAAAATGATGGTGGATGGAAAAGAAGAATCTTTTGATTATGGAACTATTGTGATTCCGATGGGAACACAATCGGTAAAAGGAAAAGAATTGGCCACATTGATCGGATCTGTTGCCGCCGGAACAGGGGTAGAAGTATTTGCGTTGCCTACCGGATTGGCTGCCGGAGGTATTGATTTGGGTAGTGCCAGCTTGAATAATGTAAAAACACCACGCATCATGATGTTTGGTGGAACAGGAACCAGTGCTACCGATGTGGGAGAGATCTGGCACATGATTGATATTCGTTATCAAATGCCCGTAAGTATTGTAGATGTTGAGCGCTTCAATTCCATCAATGCTGATAAGTATAATGTGATCATTATGCCATCGGGTTCATATAACAATCTAAATAAATCTGCTCAAGACAAGCTAAAAGAATGGATCAGTGCTGGAGGTACACTTGTTGCTACTGAAGATGCTACCAAATGGCTTGCTACCAATGGCTTTACCAAAGTTATCTTCAGAAATGCCGAGGAAAAACGAGATACAACTTTACAGCTACCTTATTATCTCCGTTCTGATGAAATGCGTGCCAAAGACATGGCAGGCTCTTTGTTTGAAGCACAATTGGATTTAACACATCCGTTGGCTTATGGTTATCGTCAACCTTCGGTAAGCATTTTTAAATCGAATACTTTATTCATGGATCAAAACAATAATCCCTACGACTCACCGGTGATGTATACAGAGAATCCATTGCAAAGTGGTTATTTGTATCGTGGGTATAAAGAGGTGGTCAAGAAAAGTGCGGCTATCAATATCGATGCAGTAGGTAGGGGAAAAGTGATTTCCATGGTAGATAACCTCAATTTCAGAGCGTTCTGGTTGGGAACTTCCAAATTGTTCATGAATGCGGTCTTCTTCGGAGACATTATTCGTTTATAATACCTACTTCTGTGATTTTCAGTGCCTTCTGTGGCAATAAATGCCACTGAGGACACAGAAGGTCACAGAATTTTTTTTGAAAATTTGGGTGGCGGGGAGAGGAAATGTGGAAAACCAGCCTCAAATAATTACTTCCAAATGAAATTTATACGGGAACTGTGAACAAATTCATGAAAAAAAGAGAATTTCATATGGATATTTTAGAGCATTTCCTTACCTTTGCCGTCCCGAAAAAAATTGAGTCATGGCAAGAGTATGTCAGGTTACTGGAAAAAAGCCGATCGTAGGAAATAGTGTTTCTCACTCAAACATTAAGACCAAGCGTCGTTTTTTACCGAATTTACAAAAGAAGCGTTTCTTTTTTGCTGAAGAAGACCGTTGGGTAACCCTGAAGGTTTCAACTGATGCTTTAAGAACCATCAACAAGAATGGTTTGGCAACTGTGATCAAAGAAATGAGAGCCCAGGGCGCTAAGATCTAATTAACAAAAAGAAAAAACTACCTAATACAATGGCAAAGAAAGGTAACAGGGTACAGGTGATTTTGGAATGCACTGAGCATAAGACCACTGGTCTGCCAGGCACTAGCCGTTATATCACTACCAAAAACAAGAAAAATACGCCTGAGCGTATGGAACTGAAAAAGTTCAATCCGATTTTGAAAAAAGTAACCGTTCATAAAGAAATCAAATAATCATGGCAAAAGCAGCTTCCAAAAACGCGAAAGTAAAAGACCAGAAAGCAGCCGCTGAAGCTAAGAACTGGACTAAAGTAATCAGAGCGGTACGTAGCCCAAAAACAGGTGCATACACCTTCAAAGAAGCTATTGTACACAAAGACAAGGTTAAAGACTTTATGTCAGAGAAATAATCGTTCTGACCTTATCATATTAAAAGCTTTCTCTTTTACGAGAAGGCTTTTTGTATTTAATTGCATCCTTAAAACAAGGTATCATGGGTTTGTTTGATAAATTATTCGGGAAGAAAGAAAAAGAGAGTCTGGATGAGGGATTACAAAAGACCAAAGAAGGATTTTTCTCTAAAATTACCAAAGCAATCGCGGGTAAAACCACGGTAGATGATGAAGTACTCGATAATTTGGAAGAAGCATTGGTAAGTGCAGATGTTGGGATTGATACCACGATCAAAATCATTGAAAAGATTGAAAAAAGAGTAAAGCAAGATAAGTATGTGAATACTGCTGAACTCAATCAAATTTTACAAGAAGAAATCGCTGCTATACTTGTTGATGCTCCTGAGCTCTCTTATCAGGATTTCGAAATCCCCGAAGGAAGAAAGCCTTATGTAATATTAGTCGTCGGTGTAAATGGCGTTGGTAAAACCACCACCATCGGAAAACTCGCTCACAATTATAAAAAAGCAGGAAAGGATGTAGTTTTAGGTGCCGCTGATACTTTTCGTGCAGCAGCGGTTGATCAATTGACCATTTGGAGTGAAAGAGTAGGTGTGCCCATCGTTAAACAAGCCATGGGTTCTGATCCCAGTGCTGTTGCATTTGATACAGTAAAAAGTGCTGTTGCGCGTAATGCTGATGTAGTGATCATTGATACTGCCGGTCGCTTGCACAATAAATTACATTTGATGGATGAACTGAGTAAGATCAAACGTGTGATCCAAAAAGTAATTCCCGATGCACCTCATGAAGTGATGCTGGTGTTGGATGGTTCTACAGGACAAAATGCATTGGAGCAAGCCCGACAATTTACTGCAACAACAGAAGTCTCTGCTTTATCCATTACCAAATTAGACGGAACAGCCAAAGGTGGCGTTGTACTTGCCATCGCTGATCAATTTAAAATCCCTGTTAAGTATATCGGCGTAGGAGAAAAAATAGATGACCTGATTATTTTTAACAAACATGCTTTTGTAGAAAGCTTGTTTACTATAACCGAGAAATTAAAAACATGAAATAAGACATCAGAAAGTAGTGTTTATTTTCTGATTTCTTACTTTACATTCCTCTGTATCTTATTTAAAAAGTATACCTTATCCCAATTCCTCCCCAACCACCTTCAAAGTAGTTGTATCCGATAAAGTTGAAGGAGGGTTGCCAGTCGAAGCTAAGATTCAATGGAGCGCCCTTGATCTTGTAATCAACACCCAATACACCATCTACACCAATGGCTAAGCCATCGTTGCGTGTTGGGTAACGGTTACGCCAACTATCACTCCATACGCCAAGGTGAGCACCACCACCTATATACCATTTCAATCCTTCCACGCCATTAAAATCGCCATGATACTCATATAGGCCCGTTAAACGGAAACCATCATTGGAGATATATCCAAGTCCTTCCAAAGCCACATTACTTTTCGTAAAATGCTTGACACTAATGGCTCCGGGATATACTTTCACACCTAACGCTGTTTTGTAAGTGGATCCGGTACTTTGAGACATTGCTGCATTGGCAGCAAAAATGATAAGGGTTAACAGAACTATTCTTTTCATAACAGTGTTTTTGTCTGTACATGATAAAATCGTGCCAAAAATAATCTCGTGATTCCGGAAGGAATAGTTAAGGTTGCTTTTGGTTTTATATTTAGGTTTGTGGTATGCACAGTTTTAAAGATTTAGTAACAAAATTTGCTGACCATTTTGCGGTCAGACATTTTCCTCAGCAACCTGTCAGTTTATACGAACCCAATGAATATTTTTTATCATGGGGTGGAAAAAGAATCAGACCTGTGATGTGTTTGATGGGCAATGAATTATTTGATGAGATTCATCCGGATAGTTTTGAATTGGCAACCGCCATTGAATTGTTCCATAATTTCACATTGATTCATGATGATATTATGGATGAAGCTCCTTTACGACGGGGTATGGAAACCGTACACATGAAATACGGATTGAGTACAGCCTTATTAGCAGGGGATGTGATGCTGATCAAGGCATATGATTATTTGAATAAAATACAGCCCCAATACTTACATCGCATCATCCACCTTTTTAATACAACTGCCAGAGAGGTTTGTGAAGGACAGCAAATAGATATGGACTTTGAACAAAGCAGTTCTGTATCACTGGATGATTATATTAACATGATCAGCCTGAAAACATCGGTATTATTAGCCGCCAGTTTAGAAATGGGTGCTATCATTGGAGGCGCCAGTGAAGGCAATTGCAAACACCTTTACGCGTTTGGCAAGAATCTCGGAATCGCTTTCCAGGTACAAGATGATTATTTAGATGCTTTTGGTGACCCTGAAAAATTTGGAAAAGATGTGGGCGGAGATATACGGCAGAATAAGAAAACATTTCTAATGTTACATGCATTGGAAGTAGCCAATGTTGAACAAAGAAACAGACTGTTTGATTTGATGCAGCAAAATCCGGCTGATAAAGTAGAACAGGTGTTACAAATATTTCGTGATTGCAACATCGATGAATGGGCAAAAGAATTAAAAGATAAATACCTCCAAACCGCTTTACAACATCTGGAAGCCATTGCTGTTCGTTCTGTTCGAAAAGAACCCCTACAAGAATTGGCTAATTTCCTGATACAGCGTGAATATTAACAGGATTCATTTATCTTGTCATCGATACAAATTGAGATCAACCTTTTGTATTTGTTTAGATTGCTTTATACCAAAACCAACGAGCATGTCAGCTTCTTTATTCAGAAGAAAATCCATCGATAAAATTGCTGCTGAAGCCGCGGCAGGTCACACAGATGGTCATAGTACCGGATTGAAAAAAATACTGGGGGTACGTGACCTAACTTTTATGGGCATCGCTGCGGTAATCGGTGCAGGTATCTTTTCAACGATCGGTACTGCTGCGTATAATGGCGGACCGGGGATCGCTGTTTTATTCATCATTACTGCGATCACCTGTGGATTTAGTGCCCTCTGTTATGCTGAATTTGCGAGTCGTATTCCCATTGCAGGTAGTGCTTATACTTATGCTTATGTTTCTTTTGGGGAAGTGATTGCATGGATCATTGGTTGGGCATTGATACTAGAATATTCCATTGGTAATATCGTTGTAGCCATCAGTTGGAGCGGTTATTTCAACAACCTTTTGGAAGGATTTGGTATTCACTTACCCGGTTGGCTCGCTACCAATGCCTCAAATGCACAATTAGGGTATGAGGAAGCCATGAAAGGGCTGGCTGAAGGGAAGACATTGGAGAGTTTGACCAATCATGCCAGAATGGGATATGATGCAATCGTGAATGCCCCTGTGTTGGTAGGATGGAAGATGATCATTAATATCCCTGCTTTTATGATTGTGGCACTCATTACAGTATTGGCTTATATCGGTATCAAAGAAAGTAAGAAGAGTACCAATGCTATGGTGATGTTCAAAATTGGCGTGATCATTTTTGTGATTGTCATGGGCTTCTTTTATGTAGATACCGATAACTGGACACCCTTTATGCCCAATGGATTTGGCGGGGTATTAGCTGGTGTATCTGCTGTATTCTATGCCTATATTGGTTTTGACGCCATCTCTACAACCGCTGAAGAATGTAAAAATCCGCAGAGAGATTTACCCAAAGGCATGATCTACTCATTATTGATTTGTACCGGTTTGTATATTTTGATTGCGTTGGTACTTACGGGTATGGTGCATTATAGTGAACTGAAAGTAGATGATCCCTTGGCGTATGTTTTTGATAAACTCAAAATGATTAAGATCGGTTATATCATAT
>JACVCQ010000091.1 GCA_016741945.1 Chitinophagaceae bacterium | reverse complement strand
TTGTATAGGATCTTGGTACACTGTTTTGCCATATAAATTTTCGGCAACCAATCCCTGTAGTTCAATTCCAATTCCAAAAACACCTATCTGGAGATTTCCTTTTTTAAAAATTTGCCAGGGTTTTGTTTTGCCTTCCAGTTCGGTACCCGAAAAATCATAGTTACTGATAAGTATGGGAAAAGAAGCATATTTCAATTGAGTCGCAAAATTCTCCATCCCCAAATCAAAATCATGATTACCCATGGTTGCAGCATCATACCCCATGGCCGACATTGCCTTGATCTCGGGCTCACCTTTATAAATATTAAAATAAGGTGTACCTTGAAAGATATCACCTGCATCCAATAGCAATACCTGCTCTTCTTCCTGCCTGATCTTCGAAATAAGCACTGACCGGGCTGCTACCCCACCAAGTCCTTGGTTTCGGCTTCCATCCATAGGAAAAGGCTCTAAACGAGTATGCACATCATTGGTATGCAGAATGGTCAACTTTTGAACGGATGCTGCAGCTGCCTCACCATTCAATGGAATCAGTGATGAAGCCAAGAGTGCAGTACCCGTATCTTGAATAAATTTTCGTCTATTAATCGGCATTGGTAACACGGTTTTCAATAACTGGTTGGATGGTTTTTCCGGCTATGGTATAAATATTGATATATTCCATAATAGCATCACGCATTAAATACCCCATATTGATCTGAGGAATCGATTTTAACATACTACAATCACTTCCTCCATTGGCTACATAATCTGAGTGTGCTACAGTATATGTGGCACCTGGGTCCAATGGTTTTCCATTGATGATAACATTGACTGCTTTTTTGTTTTTTATCTGTAAAGTAATCCCTTTGGATACAGGCCATCCACCATCAGCCGCCATTACATCGAGGTATTGCTGTAAAACAGTTCCTGTTAACACTTGTAACACCAGTATATTATCAAAGGGCATGATCTCAAAAATTTTTCCAACCGTAATATTACCTTTCGACAAATAACTACGAATACCTCCTGCATTCATAAATGCAGCATCAATCTTTCGACTAAATTTTTTTTCAGCCATTTCTTTATAACAATCGGCTAAAAAATTACCGACTTCCGATTCCGGACGTTTATTGGTATAAGTATCTGCACTGGTACCAATTACCTTATTCATAGTTGCATTGAT
This sequence comes from Chitinophagaceae bacterium, assembly GCA_016741945.1. Classification (GTDB taxonomy): domain Bacteria; phylum Bacteroidota; class Bacteroidia; order Chitinophagales; family Chitinophagaceae; genus Sediminibacterium. The sequence goes on along the minus strand of JACVCQ010000091.1, from coordinate 6,931 downwards.
ATTGCTTGCATAAGGTTGCAGCATTCCTACAACTGATGAATCATTACGAATTGATGCATCGATCTTGTATTGTGTATGCTGTAAAGATGTTGGTTGATAAAAAGTACTGCAGGAGGATAGTGCAATAAAAAAACCTAAGAAAATAGAATTTCTCCTGTACATAACAGTTAGTGGTTAATGTTGGAAGGTACAATATAATTCTACCTCGTCTCGCTTTTTTTCTGTTGAAAGAAAATTTTAGTACTACTTTTACTCCTAATAAATTATAAATGAATGTCGTACGAAATCACCGGAAAATTAGTAGCCAAATTTGATAGTATTCAAAGAAGTGAAACCTTCAAAACCCGCGAATTTGTCATTGAAAAATCAGAAGATATTGGTGGAAGAGTTATTACCAATTATGTAAAGTTTCAATGCGTTCAAGATAAGACCGCAATGCCTGACCGTTTTAATATTGGAGACGATGTCCGGGTTCAATTCAATATCAAAGGAACGAAATGGGTGAAAGATGGTCGTGAAAATTATATCACCAATCTGGATGCATGGCGCATGGAAGCAGTAAAACTTGGACAGCAAGATCCACCATCTGGTAATGCTTACAATGACATGCCTCCTCCGGCTAATGCGGTAGATGATCTACCCTTCTAAAACTAACCATGCTTTTACACTTTTTAGGCTAAATACCTAACAGTATGCAACAACAATATACCTTACAGCTTAAGCCGTCTGAAGCGGCAAATGAAACCATCATTCGTGAATACATTGCACAGAGCAGTGGCAAACCGTTTGAGCAAATTTCAGGTTATCATCTGCTCAAACGTTCCATCGATGCGCGCAGCCGTCAACAAGTATGGATCAATCTTACCGTTCACGCATTTATTAATGAGCCCTTTCATCCTAGAAAGATTACACCTATCTCATTTAAAGACGTTGCGAATTCTACAAAAAAAGTGATCATTATTGGTGCAGGACCAGCCGGACTATTTGCTGCTCTCAAATTAATAGAAGCGGGAATTTGTCCGATCATACTGGAAAGAGGCAAAGACGTTCGTTCCAGAAGACGCGACTTAGCAAAACTCAACAAAGAAGGTATTGTGGATCCTGAAAGCAATTACTGTTTTGGAGAAGGAGGTGCAGGTACTTACAGTGATGGTAAACTATATACCCGCAGTACCAAAAGAGGAGATATCAATCGTATCCTGAATCTATTGCATCAGTTTGGTGCGAGTGAATCAGTTTTATATGATGCACATCCACATATCGGCACCAATAAACTTCCCCATATTATTACTGCTATGCGGGAACAAATACGCAATAGTGGCGGACAATTTCTTTTCGAAAAAAAGGTGGTTGATTTTATTTTTGAGAAAGAAAAAATCAAAGCTGTTCAAACTGCCGATGGAGATACCATCGCCGCTGATGCATGCATTCTGGCTACCGGACATTCTGCCCGCGATATTTTCAGGCTGTTGTACGATAAAAAAATACACATAGAAGCCAAACCATTTGCACTCGGTGCACGCATTGAACATCCACAAGCACTCATCGATTCCATTCAATACCATTGCCCCATTCGTGATGAGTTTTTACCACCTGCATCTTATGGCTTGGTGGAACAGGTCAATAAAAGAGGGGTTTTTAGCTTTTGTATGTGTCCGGGTGGCATTATTGCACCTGCAGCAACCAGTGCCGGTGAATTGGTAGTGAATGGCTGGAGCCCCAGTAAACGTAATAACCCCTATGCCAATAGTGGTATGGTGGTTCAGGTGGAGCAACATGATGCCATTCAATTTTTTGAGCAAAGAAAATGGGTATTGCCGGATGGGACAACCATCAAAAAAAACACAGCTGTCCAAAATGATCCTTTGTTACTGATGTATTTTCAGCAAGCGGTAGAACAAAGTTCATTTCAGGCAGGTGGCGGTCATTTTGTGGCGCCGGCGCAGAGAATGGTTGATTTTTGTTCCGGAAAAACATCTACTAACTTACCTGATTGCAGTTATGTACCCGGATTGAGTGCCACAGCACTTGAACAAGTACTTCCTGATTTTATTTATAAAAGTTTACAAGGCGGATTTCAAGCTTTTGGCAAAAAAATGCGCGGTTATTTTACCAATGATGCAGTAGTGGTGGCCACAGAAAGCAGAACATCCTCTCCTGTTCGTATTCCCAGAGATATGAACACATTAACACATCCGCAGATCAATAATTTTTATCCTTGTGGTGAAGGCGCAGGTTATGCCGGTGGCATTGTGAGTGCTGCAATGGATGGGGAGAGAGTGGCAGATCAAATCATTAAAAAACAGGGGTATTGATAGTAATATATGAGGCTTTAAATTATTGAATAGTTCATGGCTGATGGTTTATAGCCAAGAGTGAAAGAAAGAGGAAGTTGCAAAAGTAAAATATAGACCCTGAGATTTGTTTGCATAAAAAACTATATCAGACTTTTGATGCCCCTTCTTTTCGATTTTAATTATTTTCCTGTTGCTGTTTCCGCGAGATCAGTAATTGCTGTTGTAGTAATTCATTTTTCTTAAACGCTTCCAGTTCTTTATTCAATTGTAGTTGATCGTTTTCCGTCCAGTTGGCAGTAATATTTTTTAGATCCGGTTTACCGGCATCCACCCATGCAGTATACCAGAAATCTGCAATCAGATCTGCTGACTGCAATAAACGTTGATTAATACTTGGCTTAAGTGAAGCAGCATATGCTTTTGCAAATTCAGTAGAATAACTTCTCGATTCTCGTCCTCTTCTGATTTGTACACGATATTTAGAAGCATCCGTAAAATTTTTAGATACTTCTATTTCTTTAGCCAACATTTCCGGCACCATCGCAAATCCGGTACGTACTGCCTTCCAGATAGCCGCTGCAGGGTCTTTCAGGTAAGTAGCTTTATGCGAAGAGTATAATTGGTATTGTTCAATTTCCAATTCCGGAATCATTGATTCCCATAAACTATGCAACCCTTTCTGATTGGTTAATTGTCCGTCATAGTTTACAGTTGTATGTAATGGCACATGAGCATCACCTATATAATGACCGATATCTGCTGCATAAAACAGAATACTATCTTTATTTTTTTGTTGGAAGGCTTCAGTTAATTTTTGTTTCATGTACATTACATGGTAAGGCACATAACCATATTTCTCCAAACTATCTTTTGAATATTGCTGAACTGCTTTTTGCCAATCAAAAGGCATGGTATGCGCAGCATTCTCCCCATACATTTCTAAATCGATAAAATGTTTAGGAGCTTCTGTGCTATCGGTATTTCTTCTTTGATCAGGACGAGGAGCATCTGCTACTACTTTTGCTAGATTTTTATAGAAAAATGGCCTGATTTCAGCAGGCAATTCATATACTGCTAACTGATGGATGGTTCTATGTACCAGAAAACCCCAGCTTCCACACAGTACCAGTATCAGTACCAATAGAAGGGCAATCTTGTTTTTTTGCAGATAATTCATACCGCTATTCCCTATTTAAGGCGCGAAAATAGCAGATTCGGGTTCAATTACTGTAATAATTCCCACCGATTCACTACTAACGACCTGTTATTGTTGATTTGTTATCTTCATTTCGACATTATTCGAACACGACCAAACCACATCAATATGAGTAAAATCCTTGAACTAGAGGCATTAAGAAAATATTATGCCACACAGAAAGCTGTGGATGATATTAGTTTCTCCATTGAAAAAGGCAGCATTTTCGGGCTTTTAGGTCCAAATGGCGCAGGTAAAACCACCCTGCTGCGTATGATTACCGGTATTTTTTACCCTGATATTGGACAAATCACTTTTGATGGCAAACCCTTTGACCCATTGAATGATATTCGAATGATCGGTTATATGCCCGAAGAACGTGGTCTGTATAAAAAAATGAAGATTGGAGAACAGGCATTGTATCTAGCGCAACTGAAAGGCTTGAACAGGAATGAGGCCATGGAGAAAATCAAATACTGGTTCAAGAAACTGGAAATGGAAACCTGGTGGAATAAAAAAGTAGAGGATTTGAGTAAAGGGATGAGCCAAAAATTACAATTTGTTACCACTGTTTTGCATGAACCGAAATTGATCATTCTGGATGAACCTTTTAGCGGTTTGGATCCATTGAATGCCAATTTGATCAAAGATGAAATATTTGGCTTAGCACAACGCGGTTCTACGGTTATTTTCAGTACCCATCGCATGGAACAAGTAGAAGAAATCTGTGATCATATTGTACTGGTAAATTTGGGTAAAAAAGTATTAGATGGTTCAGTAGCTGAGATTAAACAGAAATTCAAAGAGAATCAGTTCAAGATTCGTTTACAAGAAAAACCGGCCAATACCAACAGCAATGCTTTCTCTGTTTTGGAGGAGCATTCGAATGATCTTGTTGTAAAGATCAATGAAGGATTTCGCAGTAATGATGTATTGATGCATTTTCTACAACAAGGCATTACCATTGAATCATTCCATGAAATATTACCTTCTTTGAATGAAATCTTTATTCGCATTGTGGAAGGTAGTAGTGCACTCACCAGATCATTTCAGAAAGTAGATTAATCATCCTTGTTATTCAACCACTAACAACACAACTTATGAATAAGATATTTATAGTAGCCAGAAGAGAGTTTCTCACCAGGGTACAAAAGAAAACCTTTTTACTCACCACTATTGGTGTGCCCATTTTGATTTTTGCCTTTTATGCGGCCATTATTGTTATGTCGGTAAAATCAACCAGCGACTTTAAAGTAGCGGTAGTGGATCAGGCCAATGTATTCAATGGAAAAATGGATGAGAAAAAAAGCAGTGAAGTCATTTTCAGTTTTGTAAATGATGATACAGCTACTCTCAACAAAAAACTAGAGCAGAAAGAATATGATGCTTACTTGTATGTGCCCGCAGGATTCAGCATCACTGGAGAAAGCAAGGACTCTTTACAATTTCGTTCTGCAAAAACGGTAGGTCTGATGACCCGTGAAAAAATTGAAACCAGGGTTAGCAAAGCGCTGGAAGAAAAACGTTTATTATCTATGAATATCTCCAAAGCACAGTTGGATAGTATTCAAGCCCAGAAAGAGTTAATCACTTTTGCTAATACAGCCGGCAAAAAAGAAAATCAAACCAAAGTAGGTGTAAGTTATGCGGTAGGTTTTATTTCCGGATTCATGATCTATATCATTCTCTTTATATATGGTACCATGGTCATGCGTGGTGTTGTAGAAGAGAAAGTAAGCCGTATTGCAGAAGTTATTATCAGTAGTGTGAAACCTTTCCAACTGATGATGGGTAAAATCATTGGCATTGGTGCGGTTGGATTGATCCAATTCCTCATTTGGGGAGCATTGATCCTTGTGATTCAATTGGCAGTGCCTGTTCTTTTTCCTCAATTATTTGAAAGTATGCAGACACAGCCTGTACAACCGGGCATGATGGCTGCTGTAGACGCAACCAAACAGCAACCTGATATGATTAGAGGTTTAATGGAAGGACTCAATCAAATCAATTTCCCACTCATTATAGGCTGTTTTGTATTTTATTTCCTAGGTGGTTACTTTATGTATGCTTCGCTTTTTGCAGCAGTGGGTAGTGCCGCTAATGAAGATATGCAGGATGCACAAAGTTTATTATTACCCATCATGATGCCGATCATTTTTGGTATTGTTATTATGATGCAGGCGGTGAATAATCCAAACGGCAGTCTGGCAGTATTTGGCAGTTTATTCCCATTAACTTCTCCAATCGTAATGATGGCAAGAGTGGCCCATGGTATACCCGATGGTGTTTCTACTTTTCAATTAATCTTAAGTATGCTATTCCTGATACTCGGATTCTTCGGAACCACCTGGCTGGCAGGTAAAATCTATCGCACCGGCATTTTGATGTATGGCAAGAAAGTGACCTGGAAAGAATTATGGAAATGGGCAGTTAAGAAAAACTAGAGAACAGAGAAATACAAAAATGATGAATAAAGAATAATAAATTTGAAAGTATCATTCATTATTCTTTATTCATCATTTATTATTTATACTTCTCTACTGTGCTAACGACACTCTCACACTAACCCCTGCACGGGTATTTACACTTGGCGCTGACGTCGAAATATATGGAGTTACTCTTCGCTGATCAAAGAAGAAACGAATATTGACCCTGTTATTGATGATATAGTCAATAGACGGCTGTATGGTAATTTCTTTCTGTCCACCTGTACCATACGCATTACTCTGATCCAATCTGCTATTGGTCAATGATTCATCGCGCATACCAATATCTACTTTTAGGGTAAGGTCATTTTCCAGTTTTTTTCCTTTGCCCCCAGGTAATTTAAAAGGAAGATTGATACCCCTTTTTCTCCAACTAAAACCAAATGTCCAATCTGTATTTCTGGTTTCACTTAATTGGAAATCTATCAAGCTTAAACTTAGTCTTCTACCCTTACCATAAGTGAATTTGAGATTCATTTGATCATTGGTAGTGATATCAATACCAATTAAAGGCTCAAAACTTTCCTGCATGGTAATATTTGGTACAAGGAAGTAAGGAATGAAATTACCACTCACAGTATCAATGAATGCCGGACCACCCAATCTGAAAGGATCTGTATATAAAAGTGCACTATTAAAACTATTCATACTCAGACTACCTCTGTATCCATGCGTGAATGTGATATTATTAAAGACTTTTTGTAAAGATGGTAATTTACTCAGCCCAGTATAAGTCAATCTCCAGTTCGGTTTTGGAAGAATACCACTAAAAGGATTAGCTGAAATATTCGGATTGGATTGTTTGATCAATGAAACGGAATTCGGATCTTTTTTGGTATACGCTGCCAGAAATGAAGGAATCAATACATCCTGAGCATACCTTCCATAGCCTGTCGCATATCCATCAGCTGTAAATTTCTGACCAGCCGGAAGTGCCTGCCAATAAGGATTCC
>JACVCQ010000090.1 GCA_016741945.1 Chitinophagaceae bacterium | reverse complement strand
GCACTGATCCACGCTGCTACCATGGTTACTGCAGGTATCTATATGATTGCGCGTAGTAATATTCTATATACGATGTCGCATGTTTCTCAGACATTAGTTGCAATTACAGGGTTGGCTACGGCAATTTTTGCAGCAACTATTGCATTGAAGCAAAATGATATCAAAAAAGTATTGGCTTATTCAACAGTAAGTCAATTAGGTTATATGTTTTTAGGGTTGGGAGTAGGAGCATATACGGGCGCAGTATTCCATGTGATGACACATGCTTTTTTTAAAGCATTGTTATTCTTAGGCGCAGGATCTGTGATACATGCCATGCATCATGAGCAAGATATTAGAAGAATGGGTGGATTAAAAAAACATATGCCTATTACACATCTTACTTTCTTATTGGCTTGTTTAGCTATTGCAGGAATTCCTCCTTTCTCAGGATTTTTCTCGAAAGATGAAATCCTAATGGCTGCTTACAGTGCCAATCCGGTTTATTATTATATTGGATTAGGTGGGGCCTTGATGACAGCATTTTATATGTTCCGTTTATACAGCCTTACTTTCCTTGGATCATTCAGAGGCACACATGAACAAGAACATCACTTGCATGAAAGCCCGGCTGCAATGACCATTCCTTTGATTGTATTAGCAGTATTGTCAGTATTCGGAGGTTTTGTAGGAATTCCAGAAGTGTTTGCATCAAATGCACATAGCCTCGAACATTTTCTAGCTCCGATATTCGCAGAATCTAATAAATTAGTACATGCACATCATCTCACCCATACACAAGAATATATTATGATGGGTGTTTCTACTGCGTTGATTATTGGAATTATCTTATTTGCAATTACTAAGTTTAAAAAAGCTACCGGTGTTGGTGATGAAAATACTGGAGTAGCAAAAGTGCTAGAAAATAAATGGTATGTAGATGAGTTATACGATACTGTTATTGTAAAACCATTACACGTATTGTCGGTCTTCTTTAAAAATATTCTGGAAAAGAATATTATTGATGGGGTGGTGAATGGTGTTGGTAAACTGGTGGGTTATGGATCCAGACAGCTGAGGTTATTACAAAGTGGACAAGTTGGCAATTATATTCTCGTGATGGTCATGGTGATGGTGATTTTTGTGCTGATTTGGTTCAATGATCTTACCATTATGAATTTTTTGAAAAAACTGTTTTAACCGCATTTAGCGATAAAGAAAATATATGATCCCAGTTCTATTGATACTATTACCCTTGCTCACCGGCATAATCTCCTTCTTTATTAAAGAAGAAAATGCTGCGAAAGGTTGGGGATTATTGTCTGCAGTATTAACATTGACCGTAGCAATTGCAGGTGTTTATTTTTATCCGGCAGCTCAATTATCATTTGACAGTGCATGGTTGCCTTCTTTAGGTAGTAGATTCGCCATGTCTATGGATGGGATGTCCAAAATGTTGGTCTTATTAACGGCCATTTCCTTTCCATTGATCTTTATAGCAACCTATAAAAACCAATACAAAAATCCTGGCTCTTTTTATGCATTGATGTTATTGACACAAACCGGATTAATGGGTGTCTTTGTTGCTAATGATGCATTATTATTTTACTTTTTCTGGGAATTGGCATTAATACCTGTATATTTTCTTTGTTCGTTGTGGGGAGGGGAGAAAAGGATTGCGGTTACTTTTAAATTTTTCATCTATACATTCATTGGATCATTGATGATGTTGGCTGGAATACTATATATGTATTTTCAGACAGCCGATCACTCTTTTGCTTGGCAGTCTTTTTATAATGTACAACTTGCATCTGAAAAACAGTTATTCGTTTTTTGGCTCTTTTTTGTTGCATTTGCCATTAAAATGCCCATATTCCCATTCCATACTTGGCAACCGGATGCCTATGAACAATCTCCTACCGCTACCACCATGGTATTAAGTGGTATCATGGTAAAGATGGGAATATTCGCTGTGATTAAATGGTTATTACCATTTTTCCCTACAGCATCTGATCAATTCGCACAATGGATCATTTTGCTTTCAGTAATCGGCATGCTGTATGCTTCGTTAATTGCTATTAGACAAGATGATATAAAGCGTTTGATTGCCTATTCTTCTATTGCACATATCGGGTTAATGAGTGCCACACTTTTTACAGGTAGCAGAGTAGGACTAGAAGGTGTGATGATACAAATGTTCAATCACGGTATCAATGTAATTGGACTCTGGATTGTAGCAGATGCCATTGAGCAACAATTGGGTACAAGAAAGTTCAGTGAATTGGGTGGACTAGCCCAGAAAGCTCCATCACTTGCTATATTATTGGTAGTAATGGCATTTGCCAATATTGCACTGCCATTGACCAATGCATTTATTGGTGAGTTCTTGATGTTCAACGGGCTTTTTCATTATAATATTTGGATTACAGCTGTGGCAGGTATCAGTATTATTTTGGCAGCAGTGTATACTTTGAATATGGTGCAGAAAGTATTTTATGGAAATACAACTGATGTGACATCCAATGCAATAGATATATCGGGAAATATCAGATTAGCGCTGGTAATACTGGTAGTTCTCGTGATTGCTTTGGGTGTATATCCACAACCCATGATTGATCTTACAAAAGATACGGTAGGAGCAACCATGGCGGGGAAATAATAGATCGTTGATGTTTTATAATTATTTGATTAATCACAATAACGTAAAGATGTGAAAACATCTTTACCCAAAATTCCCCAAGGGGATTTGGAACTATGAACGCAATAATATTATCAGCATTACTGGGAGTTGTCATGATGTTTAGTGGCATTCTGACAAAAAACAAATCTGTATTAAAATACATAGCAGCAGTTGGATTATTGTTGCTCATCGCATTCAATGTAATGGATACCTATGCGATCTTCAAGTTTGAAATCAATAGCCGTGGACTATTGAGCTTTGAAAAGTTTGGTTTATATTTCAATACACTTGCTTTTGCAGCTACCTTTATTTATGTGCTGCTCAGTGGATCCGATATTGAGAGAGCCGGCATTAATGTTGCTGAATATTTTGCACTCATTTTCTTTGTTTTATGTGGACTAAGCATCTTATCAGGATTTAATGGAATGTTGATGCTGTTTTTGGGTATTGAGATACTTTCTATTCCGCTATATATTCTTACAGGTTCTGATAAACGAAACCTGAAGAGTAATGAAGCAGCTTTAAAGTATTTTCTCATGGGTTCTTTTACTACAGGTATCATGTTAATGGGTATTGCTTTCTTCTATGGTGCTACCGGATCTTTTACTTTGAATGCCCCACCTGTAATTCCTACAACCGGAATGGTCAATCCATCTTTTCTTCATGTGGGTGGATTGTTGCTTTTATTTGTAGCAATGGCTTTTAAAGTATCAGCAGCCCCTTTTCATTTCTGGACACCCGATGTGTATGACGGCGCTCCCAGTGTATTCACATCCTTTATGGCTACTATTGTGAAAGCAGCAGGATTTGTTGCATTTATAAGACTATTTCAAAGCCAAGCTATTGCACTAGGACCAACTTGGAAAATCATACTCTCAATTGTTATTATACTTACTTTAATGATTGGAAATATTACGGCAGTATTTCAGCAAAGTGTGAAGAGAATGCTTGCCTATTCCAGTATTGCACAAGCAGGGTTTATGTTATTTGCGCTGTTCAGTAGTAATGATTTAGCCAAAGAAGGTATTCTTTTATATAGTGTTGCATATAGCTTAGCTACCATCGGCATTTTTGCAGTTCTGATTAAAATGGATGATTATACCTTCGATGGTTTCAATGGACTTAGCAAAAGTCATCCCGTATTGGCATTTACAACAACTGTTTTTCTACTGTCACTTGCCGGAATACCACTTACCGCAGGATTCTTTGCTAAGTATTATATGTTGGCTTCTGTGGTCAAAGAAGGAGGTTCAATTTGGTTGGTGATTGTAGCATTATTCTTCGCTGCAGTAAGTGTATATTATTATTTCAGAGTCATTCAAGCCATGTATTTCAAAGAGGGGGATGCTACTACGGCTCCTATATCTGGCGCTTTTAAGCTGGCATTGATAGTAGTGGCTGGATTGGTGATACTATTAGGTATTTTCCCTTCGATTATTCTGAATGGTTTTTATTTTTGACCGTTCCTCACTTTTTTTTCAAGTAAAACCCTGTATAGGTATTTCTCAACTATCTTTATGAGAAGATCGTTCCTATATGAAGGGTATGACCATTTTTGACTCCTTATCGTTAGCGTGGAGAACTGTCCGTAGTAATAAGTTACGTACCGGTATTACCGTAGCTATCATCGCTTTTGGTATCATGGCACTGATTGGTATCATTACTGCCATTGAAGCCATGAATCAAAGTTTGAAGGAAAGCTTTTCTTCCATGGGTGCCAATGCATTTAATATCCGTTTCAAAGATTCTAGAGTAAGGTTTGGTAGTAACAATTCAGATGTTAAAAAAACAATCAGGGGTAGAAAGGAAAAAAAATCAAATCTTGATAAGCCTATTCAAAAAGAAGAGGCCGAATACTTCAAACAGAATTTCAATTTTCCTGCAGCAAAAGTAAGTATATATAGAAGGGGGCCTGGCGGACAAGAAGTTAATTACAAGGATAAAAAAACCAATCCGCAAATAGTTGTGTGGGGTGGGGATGAAAATTATTTACAAGTTACCGGGTATGCCATTGAAATGGGGCGTAACCTTAATGATCTTGATCAGCAAAGTGGCAGAAACGTATGTTTGATTGGCAGTAATGTTGCAAAAACATTGTTTGGCGAAAGACCTGATAAGTCGATCGATAAGATTGTGCGTATTGGAGGTCTACCATATCGTGTTATTGGATTATTGAAAAGTAAAGGCTCCAGTGCGATGTTGCGGCAGGATGATGTAGTAGTAACTACTTATAACAATGTTCGTAATTTTCAGAATGCAAGTAGATCTTACTTGGTAGGAGTAATGGTGAGTAATGTAAATGAGTTAGATCCTGCAAGTGGAGTAGCTACTTCTGTTTTTAGATCCGTACGAAGATTAAAACCGCTTGACGAAGATAATTTTGTGATTGAAAAGAGTGATAAGTTTGCAGAAATGTTTATTAGTTTTTTGAGTAGCATCACAGGTTCTGCCGGTGCTATTGGTTTGATTACATTGATTGGTGCTGCTATTGGCTTAATGAATATTATGTTAGTGGCCGTGAATGAAAGAACAAAAGAAGTAGGACTCATTAAAGCAATTGGTGGTAAAAGTAAAAATGTGCGTCAGCAATTTTTATTTGAAAGTATGATCATAAGCCTATTGGGCGCAGTCTTCGGTATTATTTTAGGTGTAATGGTTGGTAATGTGTTTGGCCTGATACTTAAAACAGGTTTTGTTATTCCATGGGCTTGGGTAATTATTGGAGTGGTAATTTGCTCTATTGTTGGATTAATTGCCGGAATTTATCCGGCAATGAAAGCCGCCCGCTTAAATCCTATTGTGGCATTACGGTATGAATAGGCTTATTGCTTATCGTAATTCTTAGAGAAAATCTTTAGTTGTTCGTTAATGTAATAGCGTATATCCTCTTCTGAGGTATGTTTTCTTAGCCAATCATATGATGGACGATGTTGTTGCATGAATAGACGAAGTTTTTCATCTTTGAAACGGGTGAGTGAGATCACTAATGGCATGTTAAACCGGTAGTTGATATATGCTTCCTTTTCATTGGTCTCATAAAACTGTAATGCTTTTCTTTTATTACGTTCATGCCTTGAAAAACGAACAAGATTTAGTCCAATACCAGCCCACGAATTAGCCTGTGAAACAGTTGGAATGGTATAATGTCCCATATCCTGCAAAAAATCTTTTCTTCTTTCAATACTATCTTGTTGGTACTGACTCAATCCTCTACTGGTAACGGTTACATTTCCTAAATCTCGCACTAGTGGGCTGAGTGCCGGAAATAGAGTGTCTTGCAACAAATAGCTGTTTGCATATTGCAGGGTGTCAAAAAAATAACCAACCGCTGCGAAAGAGAGAATATTGTTTTCTGCAGCTTGAATAGAGAATTTCCCATCATTACCGGTCATTGTAGTTGTGTTGGTAGTGATGTTTCTGACACTGGCTAAAGCTATCGGTGCGTTGGTAACACTATCTTTTAAATAGCCATAAATTATTTTTTTCTTTTGTCCAAAGCCATTCACTGAAATTAGTATCAATAGTAAGATGAAAGTGTATCGCATCTTTTTTTATAAAGGTACGGCTAATAGGAATAAAGGGTATTCATGATGATAAAAAATGCCAGCATTGCTGGCATTTTTTATCATCATAAGATTAAACTATTTAATGATAATCACTTTTTGTAAATAAGTCTTTTTATTATGGAAGATCTTCAAAATATATTGACCATCATTGATATTACCCACATTCATTTGCCTTGAGAACGCACCATTAAAACCAGGATAAGATTGGTCGAATTCTCTTTGTCCACCTGAATTGAGTAACTCTATGGACACATCTCCCTTCTCTTTTACTTCAAAACTCAGATTAAACAATCCTTTATTGGGATTAGGTGATACACTGAGTTTAATTTCCCTAGCTACCACTTCAGGTGGAAGAGAAGTAACCGTAAACTGTATCGGTGCAGATGTTTTTTGACATCCCAATGCATCAATGGTCACTACTTTATAATTTCCGGAAGCAATGGGTTTATAGCTTGGGTTGGTGGCACCGTCAATGCCTACATCATCTTTAAACCATTGTCTGGAAATACCCGGTGCACTAATGACTAATGAATCACCTTGTCTGGTTACAACTGGCGTTGGCGCATCAGAAACAACGATTTCTTGTCTAATACTTGGACAAGAAGTACCAGTTCTGATCTTCATATCATAGAAGAAATAGTAGAAAGGATTTGGATCGCCTGTACCGGTGATATTTACACTATTTCCTGTAATTGACATTACATTAGGTATGCTGATAGGATAAGTACTGCCAGTGATATTATTATTTCTGAAAATCGTAGCGCCATTTTCATTACATAGTACTAAGAGAATATGGTCTCCTGGCTCGTTTACTGGAAGATTGAGATAATAAACAGCACCGGTATCTGCAGAAGGGTTTCCATTTACCAAACCAGGTGCAGGATTGGGATTGGTGGCAGTTACGGTTAAAGTTGTACGTGAAAGAGGGATGTAATTAAAACTTCCATCTTGATTTACAGTGCCTAAATTAGCCACTATGACTTCAATAGTACCCGGATTACCGATATAAAGTCTCGCACTTTCAATCGTCAGAGGAACACTATTATTGAAGCGAACAAAATTTCCACGGAAATTATTATACCCCCCATCTGTATAAGCCATTTTAGTTGTTGGGCCAATTGAAGCTTTTAATTCGCTTGAAACATAGAATGTTCTGTTACCTGGAATACTTGTAGTAGATGTGCTGCTTCCGCTTGCAAAAGGTGCAGTTGCTGTAGCACTGTTGTACCAGAAATAATTGGTATTTGCTGCAACTGAAGGTATTCTCAGCAATGCATTGTTATTGCAAATTGTTCCAATAGGATTAGGATCTGATCCTTTTCTGCCAATGGTAAGACTGGTAGTCAATGTATTGTTTGCTGTATTCTGATCACCGGTTATATTGGCAGTAGCCAGTATTGTGTAAGTTGTATTTTCAGCTGTAATAAATGGTGTTTGTAAAGTGAAGCTAGCACTACTCAATGGTAATACAGTACCCGGATAAGTAGCATTGATGGTAGTAACCGTGGTTGTTCCATTTTTAACTTCTACTGAAACAGGTATATTACTTTTTGCAACGCTACCATTATTGCGAATATTAATGGTAAGGTATTGTTTGTTATCTGCACAATCAGCAACAGTTGGTGTAATCACTTCACTGATGGTAAAGTCAGTGGATGGATTGACCACTACTAATCTAAAATCATCGGTTTCGCCTCTGGTGTAATTTCCACAAGAGTTTACATCGTTAGGAGAACTGGTTTCAACCATCACAATTCTAGTTCTGTAAGAACTACCAATCGTAAGTGTACCAGGTGTTGTAAAACTACCTGCGAATACATCATTGTTTTTCAAAACACCACTGTAAGCAAAGGTGTCATTTGCATCTTTAAAATCACAATCATTATTATAATCTATAAATATCTTTA
>JACVCQ010000089.1 GCA_016741945.1 Chitinophagaceae bacterium | reverse complement strand
TGTAGAGAGAAGGAACTTAAATCAGGTAAAGGAAGAGAATGGATTCGAAAAACATTTTCCCTTTAACTGCTCTTTGGGCTCATATCCGCCTTAGGCGGACGGAGGTTCGATCCCTTCCCTCGCAACAGAACGAAAGGCCTCAAAGGGAGGTCTTTTTAGTTATGTTTAAAGTCTATATTTTACATTCTGAATCTTATAATAAGATATATGTAGGATTTACAGGGAACTTAGAAGAAAGGCTTAAATCACATAACGAGCTTGGTAAAAAAGGTTGGACAAGATTGTACAGACCATGGAAATTGCTTCATTTTGAAGAATTTCAGACCAAGCAAGAAGCTCTTTGTAGAGAGAAGGAACTTAAATCAGGTAAAGGAAGAGAATGGATTCGAAAAACATTTTCCCTTTAACTGCTCTTTGGGCTCATATCCGCCTTAGGCGGACGGAGGTTCGATCCCTTCCCTCGCAACAAAATAAATATCAACGGCCTCGATATGGGGCCGTTGATATTTAAGTAGGGTTTTTAAAATCCCAGAAAATCAGAAAGATTTTCTTTTCGGCTAGAGGCTACTCTGGATACTGAATAACTACTTGGACAGGTGTTTGTTTATTTGTCTCCTGTTGTTTTATTCTCTTTTTGAGTTTCCTTTGACTTAAGCCGGATTTACTAATCCTTAAAATTTAGTATATGAAATCAGGTTTCGTCAACATATTTGGTAAACCCAATGCCGGCAAAAGCACTTTATTGAATGCTTTGATAGGGGAGAAAATGGCTATTGTATCCCCTAGGGTTCAAACTACCCGTCATCGTATCAAGGCATTTTTGAATCAACCGGGCGAGTATCAGATCATATTTTCCGATACGCCGGGTATTATTGACCCCAAGTACAAACTCCACCAACGGATGATGGATTCAGTAAAAGGGGCTTTGGAAGATGCAGACCTAGCTTTATTGATGGTAGATGCCAATGACGATTTTCAAGAATGTGATGCGATTTTTTCTTCACTTCGGTTAAAAGTGCCAGCTTTACTTGTCTTAAATAAGATCGATAAGGCTGCCAATGGTAAGATTGCTGAAGCAGAGGCTTTCTTTGCAACTAAGCCTTATTGCAAGCAACTGATCAAAATATCTGCCCTTCAGAAAGTTCATCTTCAGAAACTGTTAGATGCCATTCTGACATTTTTGCCGGTAGGAGTTCCTTTTTACAATGAGGAAGATTTAAGTGATTTACCTACCAAGTTTTTTGTAAGCGAAATGATACGGGAAAAGATCTATGAACTTTTTGGGGATGAAATCCCTTACCATACGGCAGTGATGGTCAATGAGTTTAAAGAAAAAGAAAGCCTGGTCAAAATTCAAGCGGATATTATTGTACAAAGAGAGAGTCAAAAAGCAATCATCATTGGTGATAAAGGCAAGATGATAAAAGAAGTAGGGACCTTGGCTAGAAAAGATATCGAGGCTTTTATTGGAAGGAAAGTGTTTCTTGAACTTTTTATTAAAGTTCGTCCTAAATGGCGTGACAATGAAATGCAGTTGAATGAATATGGGTATCAATAATATGATTATCAATTAATTAGAGTATTTAAATCAATTTAAAATATGGGTTATACAGTAGCAATTGTGGGTAGACCAAACGTGGGGAAGAGTACATTCTTTAATCGTTTATTAGAAAGACGAAAAGCCATAGTAGATGATATCAGTGGGGTTACGCGCGACCGTCAATATGGTATTGCTGACTGGAATGGCAAAGTATTCAACTTAATCGATACCGGTGGTTTTGTGCCCAATACCGAAGATATTTTTGAAAAAGAGATCCGCAAACAAGTGAAAATTGCCATTGATGAAGCCAATGCTATCATTTTCATGGTTGATGTGGCGACTGGCATAACCGATCTGGATGAGTCGATGGCAGATATGTTACGTCGAACTACCAAGCCGGTTTATGTTGTAGTAAATAAGGTTGATAATGGTACCCGTGAGTTAGAAGCTACTGAGTTTTATAGTTTAGGTTTCACTCATAACTTCTTCATTAGCAGTATTTCAGGTAGCGGAACAGGCGAGTTGATGGATGCTATTGCAGCAGGAATATCTGATGCAGATTCAGCAGAAGTATTGGAGGAAGATCAACTGCCTAAATTTGCCATCATTGGTCAGCCAAATGTTGGAAAATCATCTCTATTGAATGCATTGATTGGTGAAGAGCGTACTATTGTAAGTGATATTGCCGGTACGACTAGGGATACTATCCATACCCATTATAAATTGTTCCAAAAGGAATTTATCTTGATCGATACTGCCGGTATTCGAAAGAAAAGTAAAGAAAAGGATGACCTCGAGTTTTATTCCATCATTCGGGCCATTAAGGCAATGGATGAGGCAGATGTTTGTTTGCTTGTGCTCGATGCAGATAAAGGAATTACAGCCCAGGATGTTACTATTTTTAGCTTGGCTACCCGCAAAGGAAAAGGGGTTGTAGTGTTAGTAAATAAGTGGGATCTCATTCAAAAAGAGACAAATACAGCACGTGATTATGAAAAAACTTTAAAATCCAAAATCGCTCCGTTTACCGATGTGCCTGTACTTTTTATTTCGGTTAAAGATAAAACCCGCATCTTTAAGGCCATTGAAATGGCCTTAGAAGTATATGATAATAAGAGGCGTAAGATCCCAACCTCACAACTTAATGATGTGATGTTAAAAGCTGTTCAGGCATACCATGCACCAGTAGTAAGAGGTAATACTGTAAAAATTAAATATGTGACGCAACTGCCAACCGTAGTGCCCTCTTTTGCCTTTTTTACAAATTATCCGGATGATATTAAGATGCCATATCGTAATTATTTAGAAAATCAGCTCCGTTCCAACTTTAATTTTAAAGGAGTGCCTGTGAGAATATTCTTCAGAAAAAAGTAAAAAAGTCTGTTAAAAATTTGTAAAAGCAAAAACGACCGCTATCTTTGCGCCCAAATAAAAAAACTCAAAAAAACAAGTACAATGAAAAAAGTATTCGCAATTTTGGCTGTTGCAGGTTTCATGACTGCATGTAATTCAGGTGAAAACAAAGAAGCAACAACTGATTCAACTGCAACTGAAACTGTAGCTCCTGCTGCAACTGATTCAACTGCAACTACAGATTCTTCTGCTGCTGCTACAACTGATTCTTCAGCTGCTGCTCCAGCTGCTCACTAGTAGTATTTGTTTTTTAGACAATATTACTTCTTGCAAGAAGCTTTTCCGCCTAAGGCGGAATGAAAAGTCTCCCGCCTCTGGTGGGAGATTTTTTTTACGACAGTTTGTACCAGTCACACTCTTTTATCCTTCATGGCACCAATATTGACTTATTTTTGCCGACTTAGCTTGCTTGAACCGGTATTGGTTTATGTGACATTATGACTTAAGATTGATATATTATTTATGTTGAAAGAGAAACTTTTTTTTAGAGCAGAAGACGAGACTGATTTCATGCCCATCATCCCCATCAATGAAACAGATGGTGAATTTGACAAGGATACCGTGATACCAGAAACCCTTCCTATTCTTCCATTGCGTAATACTGTTTTGTTTCCGGGTGTTGTTTTGCCGATAACGGTGGGGCGAGATAAAAGTATTAAAGCCGTCAATGAAGCCTATAAAACCGATAAACTGATTGGCGTAGTTGCCCAGAAAGATGCCAATATTGAAGATCCTGAACCCAAAGATCTTTGTGCCATCGGTACAATCGCTAAAATCATCAAGCTTATTAAAATGGCGGATGGTGGTACTACCATCATTATTCAAGGTAAGAAGCGTTTCGAACTACTCAAAATGGATTTAGAAGATCCTTATTTCAGAGCATCAATTCGAATGCTGGCAGAAGATGAACTTCCTTCACATGAAGATTTTGATGCTATTGTAAGCAGTATCAAGGACTTGGCTACACAAATCATCCAGTTATCACCCAATTTGCCCACTGAAGCGTCGATTATCCTCAAGAATATCGAAAATCCTTCTTTTTTGATCAACTTTGTAAGCAGTAACCTAAATAGTGAACTGGCTGAAAAACAAGGGTTATTAGAAATCCATGATATCCATCAACGCGCAGAAAAACTGATTCATATTCTACAACGAGAACTACAATTTGCTGAACTGAAGGACAAAGTCACCAATAAAACGCGTACTGAAATAGACAAACAGCAAAGAGATTATTTTCTTCAACAGCAACTCAAAAGTATCAAAGAAGAGCTGGGTGGCGATACCAACGAACGTGAGATTGCAGAAATGAAGAAAAAAGCCGAAGGCAAGAAATGGCCCGATGCTGCTAAAACCCTTTTTAAATCAGGGATTGAAAAACTGGAGCGTATGCATCCCAGTACCCCAGATTATTCTGTGGTGTACAATCACTTGGATCTCATGCTGGATCTTCCTTGGAATGAACATACCGATGATAATTATGACCTGAAAAACGCCCAAAAAGTGTTGGATATAGATCATTATGGTATGACGAAGATCAAAAGCCGTATCCTCGAATACCTCGCCGTTCTCAAATTGAAAGGTGATATGAAAAGCCCAATATTATGTTTCTTAGGTCCTCCAGGAATAGGTAAAACTTCTTTGGGACGATCCATCGCCCATGCGATTGGTAGAAAATATGTTCGATTAAGTTTGGGTGGCATGCATGATGAGAGTGAAATTCGAGGTCACAGGAAAACTTATATCGGTGCAATGCCCGGACGTATTTTGCAAAATATTCGTAAATGTAAGTCCTCCAATCCGGTGATGATTCTGGATGAAATTGATAAAATTGGGAATGATTTCCGTGGAGATCCGTCTTCTGCTTTATTGGAAGTACTAGATCCGGAACAGAATAATACCTTCTATGATAACTATTTAGAGTTGGAATATGATTTAAGTAAAGTATTATTCATCGCAACTGCCAATAATCTTCAAAATATTCAGCCGGCTTTGCGCGATCGTCTGGAAATCATTGATTTGAGTGGATATGCGGTTGAAGAAAAAGTCGAGATAGCTAAACGTCACTTGTTACCCAAGCAAAAAGAAGCACATGGATTGGCAAAAGTGAATATCAAGATCAATGATAAAGTATTGGAAAAAGTCATTGAGAACTATACCCGTGAAAGTGGGGTTCGTGAGTTGGATAGACAACTAGCTGCATTGATGCGGTACCAGGCAAAAGAATTGGCCATCAAAAACAAAGTAAAGTCTGCCCTTACATTACCGGATGTAGAAAAGATACTCGGACAGGCCAGATACAGTAATGAAATTTATAAAACGGCCAATATGCCGGGTGTGGCCGTTGGATTGGCATGGACCTATTTGGGTGGAGATATTTTATTCATCGAAACCATTCTTGGAGAAGGAAAAGGAGAACTCAAACTTACCGGTAACTTGGGAAATGTGATGAAAGAAAGCGCCAGCACTGCACTCAGCTATTTACAGGCCAATGCCCGTAAATATGGCATTGATCCGGAAGAGTTCTCAAAAAAAGCCATTCATATTCATGTGCCGGAAGGGGCGGTTCCAAAAGATGGACCGAGTGCAGGCATTACAATGCTTACATCATTGGCTTCTGCATTTACAGGCCGAAAAGTAAAACCTTATTTGGCAATGACCGGTGAAATTACACTGCGTGGACAAGTACTACCAGTAGGGGGTATCAAAGAAAAAGTACTGGCAGCAAAAAGATCCGGCTTGAAAGAAATCATACTTTGCTGGCAGAATGAAAAAGATGTCAAAGAAATTGAGGGCGACTATATCAAAGGTGTAGAATTCCATTATGTTAAAACCATGCAGCAGGTGGTAGATATTGCATTGGCGTGACATTAAAATTTTTAACTGTCTGAACTTTTCAAAGACAGGTGTGTTATTTAAACATCAACATTTTCTTCATGTTGGTTGTTTTAAGGGTTAAGATCCCCCATCTCCATGGGGGATTTCTTTTTTGAGTCTATCCCACCTGTAATAATTTCTTATACAACCATACATATTGTAGATTTGAGTATAGTGGTATACAGGATTTTTATTTTATGGACCTTATCAGTATCAGTCATCTTTGCGGGTGCCCAAACCCTAGGAGGGAATGCCGTATTTGGGTTTCTTAAGCAAGCAAATACTGCACAACTTTCAGCGTTAGGGGGTATTAACATTACGTCTGGAGGGAAAGATATTGGGATGAGTTTTCACAACCCTGCTTTATTAAGAAAAGAAATGCACCGTCAGGTTAATACCTCTTTTAATGCATTCATTGCCGGAATCAACAACTATAGCATCAGTACAGCATATCATATCGAAAATGCCAATACAAATATTGGAGTTGGGATCAATTACCTCAATTACGGAAGCATAGATCAAACAGATGCGGCAGGCAATATCATAGGAGGTTTCAATCCCCGCGATTATGTGGTACAAGTAATAGCTTCTAGAAGACATAAGGAAAAATGGTGGTATGGGGCTACGATAAAATTTATTCATTCGGGGTATGGACAATTTCGCTCTTCCGGATTGGCTATGGATATTGGATTGAATTATCATGATCCTGATAAAGGATTACAGGCAGGTGTAACTGTAAAGAATATCGGAACACAATGGAATACTTATGATGGTAGCGGACGGAAGGAAGAACTTCCCTTTGACTTACAGGCCGGTATTACAAAGAGATTGCAGAATGCGCCTGTCCAATTTTCTTTAACCATTCACGAACTTCATCGGTTTAATAATTTTTATAACGATACGCTTTTTAGAGCCGGAGAAGGAGAAGATAATTTTAGTAATAAAAATACGCTGCAAAAAATCTTTAATCATATTGTATTAGGAGCACAATTTTTTCCAGATGAAAAAATAGAAATCAGTACAGGATATCATTTTCAAAGGAGACTAGAACTGAATGGCTTCAATATCAGCAATGGTCTGAATGGATTTTCTGCAGGAGCAGGAATTCTTTTGCCTAAGTTACAAATACGCTATGCCACCGGCTTTTATCAACGCCAGCTATTTCATCAATTCTCTTTGAACTTTAATTTGAAAGGAGAGAATCTCTAAATTTTATTGTTCAGATAATAGCTGTTGATATAGATCAATGTATTGACCAACATGAAATCCATCCATCAAAGCATGATGTGCATGAATAGATAAGGGCATTTGTTTTCTGCCATTTGTTTCAACCATTTTGCCAAAAGAAATTTTCGGACAAGAATCTTTGAATGAAAAGCTTCTGGCATGTGATAAACTTGTGAAATTGATCCAAGGAATGGATGAATAATGGATCACGTTTTCACCTGAAACAGCGGGAATCAAACCGCTACTGTTTCTTACTTCGTTCATAGTGTTTTGTGCTGAAGTAGCGAAAGTTTCAAAATCAGGATGATAATCCATATAAGAAAAGCCAAAAGTGCCATCCGGTCTATTGATCGTAGGAGAAGCATTTACGATATCATATTGATATACATCGCCTTCAACAATTCGGTACTTAAATGGCTCGATTTGATTTGCAGCTTTTAGTGATTGGTAAAGGTAATACAAGAAAAAAGAATGGTTATTTGCTTTTGCATATGCGTAAGCCTCTGTGCAATCAACCTGTACCGTAATCCCAAAAAAAGGTTCTTCAAACTGACTAAAAAAGCGAAACTGATCTTTACGATTCCAGGTTTCAATATCGAGTAGGGTTCTCATGGCTATAGAAAAGATAATACTTCTTTAATCGTTGTTACTTGTTTGAAGTTAGAGTGTTTGATATCTCCATCCACAGTTTCATGTGCCCAAGTAGTATGGTAAGGAATATGTACTGCATGTCCATTAAGGGCTAATACAGGAATCACATCAGACTTTAAGGAATTACCCAACATCATGAATGATTCAAATGGGATGTCCAAATGCTTGATTAGCTTTTGATAATCTGCTTCTTTTTTTTCCGACATGATCTCAATATGATGGAAATAATGTGATAAGCCTGATTTGATCAGTTTTCTTTCCTGATCCAATAAATCACCCTTAGTAGCAACCACCAATTTATATTTTCCTTTCAGTGCATCTAATACTTCTTCCACACCTTCCAATAAAACAATAGGTTTATCCAACAATTCTTTTCCCAGTTGAATACATTTTTCAATGATTTCAACCGGTACTGTTTTATTGGATACTTCCAATG
>JACVCQ010000088.1 GCA_016741945.1 Chitinophagaceae bacterium | reverse complement strand
CTATTATGGCAATGGGAGCATTATCCGTTGGCAGCGATATATACGTACCTGTTCAACCAACTTTTAACTACCCGGCGTATGATCAACCATTTAAATACTACCCAAATGCAGAAATAAAAATAGCTGGTGAGTTTAGGATCATAGAACCAGGTTTTTTGCAAAAATTACTATTACCAAATTCATTCATCGAATTCGATGTTTTAGGTTGTTTGCTTTTGATTACTTTATCCATCATTGTATTAAAACTATTACCACATGTACATAGTCAGGCTCTTTTGAAAAAAGATATTAGTCCGTGGATCAAAGCCATTGGCTGGACACTCATTATTTTCTGTTTTTTAGACTTTCTCAGAATCTTTTTTTATGCCATGCCTGAGATTGTTAGAATCACCAATCATGAATTCATTTTTCGCAGAAGCGGTTATGTGGTATTTCCTTTACAATTCTATACAGGTCTGGGTATACTTTGGGTAGGTAGGTTATACAAAAATGCATTTCGCTTGAAACAAGAACAAGAACTTACCATTTAATATATAAATCAATTCATCATGAAACGTTATAAAGTTATTGCATGGATTATGTTAGTATTATCGGTGATTCATATTATTACAGTTGTTGCCGGTATTGAAATTTTAAATGATAAACTGTTTAGTCTCAAAGTAGCCCCAAATCCCGAAAGCACTTTGAGTAAAGAACCTATAAAAAAGTTTGAGGGGTCGGTGCTTTACTTTAAAGGAGATTTCATTATCAACGATCTACCCTGGTGGAAAAGAACGCTTTTATCGAATGATACAACAGATGCGTTAGCCATGAGTTTATTGGCTGTCTTGGTCTTACTCATCATTCAAACTTTACAACGGTCGAATAGCTATCATAAAAAAATTGGTAATTATATTTCTCTCGGTGGAGCCATATTTCTGTTCTCTACGATTTGTGATATTTTACAGCGATATTATTTAAAGGATGAGGTGCTAACAAGAACCAATGGTGAGTTTATACTGCTGAGAAATGAAGCTGCCATATTACCGGATACTATTGTAGGTGTTATTCTTTTGGTATTTAGTGCCGTTTACACCGAAGCCTATAAATTAAAAACCGAACAAGACCTTACCATCTGATGCCCATTGTTGTAAACCTAGATATCATGCTTGCCAGACGAAAAATGAGTCTGACCGAACTCAGTGAGCGGGTAGGCATCACCATTGCCAACATGAGCATCTTAAAAAGCGGTAGAGCCAAAGCCATCCGTTTCTCCACCCTGGAAGAAATATGCCGCATCCTCGATTGTCAGCCGGGAGATATTTTGGAGTATATGGATGAAGAAGGGTATAAGAAATTGTTTGAGAGATGAAGTTAATAGCCTATGGTTCATGGCGTATAGTAAGGAAATGATATAACATCTGTACTTCTATATGCTATGAGCAAAAAGCTATTAGCCAATTTCTTCTATAAGCCATGAACAATAAGCAATACGCTACTTCACAGCTCCTCCTCCCGCTCCAACATCAAAATCGCACTCTGGGGAACAATGAAGTATTTCTCATTTTCATACATCACTTCGGTGGCGCCACTGAGTAAGAAAATGGCGAGGTCGCCTTCTTTGGCTTGTAAGGGCACATATTTTACCTGTTCATCTTCTGTCTTCCAAGGTTCATCATCTACCGGCATAGGAATGGCATAACCCGGACCAGTTTTGATGATATACCCTTGCTGAACTTTTTCCCTTTCCTGAACTCCGGGTGGCAGGTATAGGCCACTGGCTGTTTGTTCATCGGGTTTTGACGGACGTACCAATACCCGATCTCCAATCACAATCAGTTTTTTCCACTTATTATCAGATGTTAAAAGCATACACGATGATTTTATCCCATTATGATGCCGCAAAAATAAATCAGAAATGTACAATCTGATTATGAACTATTTTTGCGATATGAAAAGAACAGTCGGCTGTATTGTATTGTTGATTGGGGGGGTTGCTGCTGTTGCTTCATTTATAAACCCGGCTCCTATCACAACAAAAGCAGCTTTAGGAAAAAAGCTGTTTAATGATAAAATTCTCTCTAAAGACAATACCATTAGTTGTGCCAGCTGTCATATACCGGAATATGGCTTTTCAGACACTGTGGCTTTTAGTAAAGGTATTGAAGGACGAACTACCGCCAGAAATACTCCTTCGGTGCTCAACATGAAAAACCGTCCTTATTTTTTCTGGGATGGTAGAGCCGCATCCTTGGAACAACAGGCACTGATGCCCATTGCTCATCCGGATGAAATGGGACTTCCGATCAAAGAAGCGGTCGCCAGATTGAATGCCAGTAGCGAATACCGAAAACTATTCTTGCGGATTTTTAAAGCCTTACCAAATAGCAAAAATCTAGGAGCAGCATTCGCTGCCTTTGAACGTACACTCGAAACTGATAGTAGTCGATTTGATGCCTATATGGATGATTTAATTGCATTTACTGAATCGGAAGAAAGAGGAAGGAAATTATTCATCAGTGATAAAACCAAATGTTTTGATTGTCATCGCGGGCCCGATTTTACAGACGATCAGTTTAAGAATATCGGGCTATTTGATGGCTATGCGTTGAATGATTCCGGGCGCTACCTCATCACACGGAAAAAAGAAGACCTGGGAAAATTTAAAACCCCTGGCCTTAGAAATATCGCCCTTACTGCTCCTTACATGCACAATGGCATGTTCCAGACTTTAGAAGAAGTGGTAGACTATTACAATAACCCCGGAGCTTTTATATTGAATCCTATCAATATCGACAGCACACTCGCTGAGCCCCTAAGTTTAACCAAACAGGAAAAGACTGATCTGGTTGCTTTTTTGAAAACCTTAACAGATAAGCGTTTCCAAAAACAGCGTTGAGTTCGTCTAATTAGTAAATAAGCTGCATGTTATTCCGCTTTTTAACAAAAGATTGCACACAGTAGGATTCATGCACTTGTTGAATTATCTTTATTTCACACAAATTTTACAATTATGGAAGACAAGAAAAAGTACAAGATCCTTTTGTGCGAAGATGATACGAACCTTGGAATGGTATTAAAAAATTATCTCGAAATCAATGATTACGATGTTACACTGGAAAGAGATGGTCGTTTAGGCTTAGCAGCTTTTCAGCGTGAAAAATATGATATCTGTTTGCTGGATGTAATGATGCCCAATATGGACGGCTTTACACTGGCTGAAGAAATCCGTGATGTGGATCCTGATATTCCTTTGTTCTTTCTGAGTGCCAAAACCATGAAAGAAGATATTATTCAGGGGTATAAACTGGGGGCAGACGATTACATCACCAAACCTTTTGATAGTGAAGTTTTATTGCTCAAGATCAAAGCTATCCTCAAAAGAAATGAGGAAGAAAACAAGGGTAATGATAATGTAGAATTTGACCTAGGTAAATACCATTTCAATCCCAAACTTCGTGAACTCAAAAATGGTGAAAGTACCCAAACCTTATCCCCGAAAGAAAATGAGTTATTGAAAATGCTTGCTGAACATAAGAATGACCTTTTACCTCGTGAACGTGCACTCAAAAAAATCTGGGGCAGCGATACGTATTTCAATGGAAGAAGTATGGATGTTTACATTGCTAAACTTCGTAAATACTTAAAAGAAGATACGGAAATTGAAATCGTAAATATACACGGTAATGGCTTCAGACTCGTAGCACCTTAACCGTAATAAATATTAAGAGCCATCCACCTTAGGTGGATGGCTTTTTTATGTGCTGTACATCCACTTTTTCCTTTGTACCTTTCAGGTATGAAAATCGTCTTTTTTTCATCACAGCCTTATGATCGTAGTTTCTTTGAAAAATTCAATGACTCCACAGGTTTTGAACTAAGTTTTCTGGATGTATCACTAGATGAACACACAGCTATTATGGCAAAGCACGCAATAGCTGTTTGTGTATTTGTGAATGATAAGGTAACGGCTACTGTGATCCAACAATTGGCTGAATTAGGCGTAAAAGTCATAGCACTCCGTTGCGCAGGTTTCAATAATGTGGATCTCGTCAGTGCGCGTGAATATGGTATCCGTGTATGTAGGGTTCCGGCATACTCTCCGGAAGCAGTAGCCGAACATGCTGTTGCGATGATACTCACACTGAATCGTAAAACACATAAAGCTTATAATCGTGTACGAGAACAGAATTTTTCTTTGAATGGGTTATTGGGTTTTAATCTACATGGAAAAACAATCGGCGTAATTGGTACCGGTAATATCGGACAAGCTTTTTGCAGAATCATGCTTGGATTTGGATGCAGGGTAAAAGCTTTTGACCTCATTGCCAATAAAGAAATGGAATCTATAGGAGTTACTTATCAACCTTTGATAGAAGTATTGAATTCGGATATTATTTCTCTTCATTGTCCATTGAATGAACAAACACGACACCTGGTTCAAAATGAAACCCTCGCTTTTGTGAAGCCAGGAGCAATGTTAATCAATACGGGAAGAGGTGGTTTGATTGATACGAAATCGATTATTCAAGCATTGAAAAAGGGGCAAATTGGTGCTTTAGGGATTGATGTATATGAACAAGAAGAAAAGTTATTTTTCAGAGACTTATCCGCCAATATTATTCTGGATGATGATATCCAGCGACTCATGAGTTTTCCCAATGTACTGATCACCGCCCATCAAGCCTTTTTCACCGATGAAGCCTTATCCCAAATTGCCAGTACTACGTTAAATAATGTGCTCCAATTAGTAAAAAATAGTAATTTGAAGGATCAGGCTGCGTTATTGGCTTAATTTTAGTCTATAATAGTATACCAAAGAAGAGGAAATATGAAGAAGTTCACTATACAATGGATATTAGCTATTTGCACGGTACTTTTTGTGCTTTCATGCCAAAAAGAATTCAGTGTGGAAGGTGAGGGATTAAAAGGTACAGCACAGGGTTCTCTTACGGATAGTTCGGGTAATTGTAAAGATGCAATTGTGCGTGGCGATTATGTGATTGATCAGCCATTAACTGATAGTAATTATGTCATTATCAAAGTAAATTTCACACTACAAGGAAAGTATAAAATTTATAGTGATACCGTAAATGGTATGTGGTTTATTGATTCAGGTTTTGCACTAACTACCGGGCCTACCACTGTTAAATTGAAAGGAAATGGCAAACCCATTTTACCGAATAGAGCTGATTTTGTATTAACATTCAACAATAGCTTCTGTGCTTTCTCCGTAATTAGTAGTACTACCGGTGGGGGTGGTGGAGGAACCAGTAATGATTACTTTCCTACTACACTCAACTCTAACTGGACCTATGAGTACCTTCCCAAGTTAGGCACGCTCGATACTTTTAGGGTAGTTGCCACTAATCAAACCATTTTTGCCGATAACAAAGTATTCAGACAATATAGTACAGACCCTTTGGGAGAAGCTTACTATTTTAGTAAAGACAATGCCGGAAATTATTATGCTTATAGTACTGTAGACTTTGACTATCTCTTTATATTCGATTCTATTCCTGCAACATTTATTTCCTACCCATTCTTAAAAGATAATGTAGCTCAGGGAACTACCTGGGAGAGCCCGGAGTATGGTAAGGTAAAAATTGGTAATGATATCGGTATTAGTAAAGCTGTGTTTAGCATTGTTGGTAAAGGCATTACTTATTCAGTATTGGGAACTACTTATACCAATGTCATCAATGTAAAAAGAACTATACAATTTAAAAAAGATGGCACTTCTACTTTCACAAATGTAATAGAAGGAAATACTTATTATGCACCAGGTGTTGGAATGATTGATCAAGTCATTCCAACTTCTTCTACTACTAGTCAGTCAGTAAGCTTGAAAAGAAAACAAATATTTTAATATCTATTAGATTCTGTACATAAGAATGCCTCTGAAATACAGAGGCATTCTTATGTACAGAATCTAAAGAGTTAGTGATTAAAATATCTGTGTTTTATCATTCACCACTGAACCTGTTTCTACTGTCGCATGTTTCTCTTCCTCAGCTGTTTTAAAAAACTTCTTTTGAAAGATTAATAACGTGATTACACCTGAAGAAATAGCTGCATCAGCCAGATTGAATACGGGTCTGAAAAATTCAAAATCATCTCCACCTACAAAAGGTATCCATTGAGGATATTTAGCATTGGTAATGATGGGGAAGTAAAACATATCTACCACTTTACCATAAAATAATCCGGCATAACCTCCACCATCCGGAAATAAGGTCGCTACATTTTGTGTAAAGGGATTGCTTTGTTCAAAGATCAATCCATAAAATAAACTATCAATCAAATTTCCCAACGCACCGGCATAGATTAAACCGGCACAGATCATGAATCCTCGATGGTATTTTTTCTTTAGAAAATCACGCAATAAAAAAGTACCCCAAATCACTGCCACCAGACGAAACAGGGTAAGTGCTATTTTCCCGATACCACCACCAAATTTCCAACCCCAGGCCATACCCTCATTCTCTACAAAATGCAAACGAAACCAATTACCAATCATATTGTGTTCTTCGCCCGCATAGTAGGTCAACTTTATATAAAACTTTAATGCCTGATCTGCGACGATAATGGCGAGTATCAAAAAAATCAAATGCTTCGCTTTCACTGCTAGTAATTTTTATCTGGTAACAAAGATAGGGGTTGGGTTATTCCAAAAAGGTTAAAGAGTTATTCTTCTACATAAACCCTTTTTACCCGCTGACTTACAGAGGTCATAATTTCATAAGGGATAGTTCCTGCTGCTTTTGCCAATTGCTGAATGGGCATTTGATGTCCAAAGATCTCCACTTCATCTCCCTCCATTACATCCGGAATATGGGTAATATCTATCATGGTCATATCCATACAAACATTTCCAATAACAGGTGCTCGTTGACTGCGTACAATCATTTGTCCCGTTCCATTTCCAAAACGACGATCATACCCATCGGCATAGCCAATACGAATGGTGGCTATGCGGCTTTCATGCTGTACAACTCCACTTCTATTGTAACCCACTGTTTCACCGGCAGCTACGGTTCTAATCTGTGCAATTGTTGATTTTAAAGTAGCCACAGGTTGTAATACCAACTGATGGGTTTCAGCACTATCTACTCCATATAATCCAATACCCAAACGAACCATATCAAACTGATAGCCCGGATGACGAAATATACCTGCTGAATTCGCTATATGACGAATAAAAGAGTAATGTAACTGCTCACTCAACACATCGCAAGCAGTTGTAAAAGCATGAACCTGTTGTTCAGTAAAACCATCTAATAAAGGATTCTCACTTCCGACCAAATGACTCAATACCGACTTAACTACCATGGTTCCTTTTTCCTTTAGGTGCACGGCTAAATCATACGCTTCATTGATTTCAAAACCCAATCGGTTCATTCCGGTATTGAATTTGATATGTACCGGATATTGTTGAATACCCTGATTTTGTAAAAACAAATGAAAAGATCGGTATATATTGATAGAATAGATCTCTGGCTCCAGATCAAATTGAATCATGGCATCAAATCCTGCTTCATCCACATTCATCACCATAATCGGCAAACTGATACCGGCTTTTCTTAACTCAACACCTTCATCTGCATAGGCTACAGCGAGGTAATCAATCTTATGAAATTGCAGCACACGTGCCACTTCCGCCGACCCACTTCCATAACTAAACGCCTTCACCATGGCCATTAGTTTGGTAGTAGGTTTTAGAAACTGCTGGTATGCTTTCAGGTTATGGACCATAGCAGTGAGATTAACTTCCATCACTGTTTGATGTACTTTCTGTTCTAACCATTGACTGATTCGCTCGAATGAAAAGACACGTGCTCCTTTTAAGAGAATGTATTCATCCTTGAACTGATTCAGACTTGCATGTTCTAAAAAATCAGCTGTTGAACTATAACAACTGATTGTTGGCCTTTCACTTGTAGTCTTTGACAAAGCAGTGATATAGCTTGCAATAACAGGACCTATACCAATGAATTTTCGCACTCCTCTTTTACTGATTTTTTCCAGTACCATCTGATATAAATACTCATCGACAATACCACTTTGTAAAATATCGGAAAGTATGACGGTTGTTTTATTGGTCCCGGCCTGTTGTAATAAAAAATCAAGTGCCAGCTCTAAGGAGGCAATATCATTACTCTAACTGTCATTCAGCAATTAACAATTGTTCACAGCTTT
>JACVCQ010000087.1 GCA_016741945.1 Chitinophagaceae bacterium | reverse complement strand
CTATTTAAACTATTGAATAAAAACTCTGGATTG
Organism: Chitinophagaceae bacterium; assembly: GCA_016741945.1. Taxonomy (GTDB): domain Bacteria; phylum Bacteroidota; class Bacteroidia; order Chitinophagales; family Chitinophagaceae; genus Sediminibacterium. The sequence continues at coordinate 8,241 of JACVCQ010000087.1, read as the reverse complement.
ATATGCGATTTTAAAGTGGTAATCTCCAATTCACTCAAAAGGTTCTCCAATTTGGCCTGTTCTATATTTTGTTCTCTGGTTTTTTGTACATAATGATAAGTGAAGTATAAGAGATTCCAGATTAGCACAAAATGGAAATACGAAAATGCAAACCGAATTGCGATATCCAGAAATGAGAAACTTGAGAGATCAAAAGATTGAATATTCATCCATGACTCTGTAGTTACAATACTGACACCAATAAAAAAAGAAAAAACCAAAGACAGAATGGTCAGCGAAAATATCTGTTTCCGTAAACTGAGGTTTAAGATTTTCAATTGCTGAATAACCATACGCATAACATGCGTTAACCAAAATCCAATAAAAACATGTGTGAGTAATTGCTCAAAAAAATAGGGTTGCGGTGCTGCACGTATGGATAAATAAAAGAAAATATAGATCAAGCAGTAGAGTGACCATCCCGCTGTTTGAAAGATCCAATACGTTCTTTGGTGTTTATTCATACGGGACTAAGATATTAAATATGTGCATATCCATTCCGGCAATGTATATGTTCGGTCTAACACCGATAAAATCAGGTAAATGGACTATTTATAGATTATTCTGTTCATGTTCCATAATAATTTATAAATTCCACATTCATAAATACCTGATATGATCAAACAAATAACTATCGGATTAGCAGCAATGCTGTTGATCAATTCGGTTACTCTTGCACAGACAAAACAAGAGTGGAATACCATTTTTAAAGCCATCAATGAAGAAGTACAACAAAATTCTAAAGCCTATAGTACTTTACAAGAAGCCACTGAAACCATTGGTCATCGTCTCACAGGCTCTAAAAATGGAGAAAAAGCAGAAGCGTATGCGTATCATCTTTTAAAATCTTACGGATTTAAAGATGTAAAATATCAGCCTTTTGAAGTTGAAAGTTGGAGCAGAGGGACTTTGTCTGTACAAATCGGGACAAGTCTATCCTCTTTAAAAGAGGTGAAATCTGTTTCATTGGCACACTCGCCTGTTGCAGCAGATGTTATGCTTGAAGTAGCAGATATGGGTAATGGTTTAGAAGAAGATTATCTAGCGAGTCCCGGAAAAGTAACCGGAAAAATTGCGCTGGTGTATTTAGGTGTACTACCGGGTTCTAAGCCGGGAACCAGAAGTTTACATCGTTCAGAAAAAACGGCATTGGCTACTAAATATGGTGCTAAAGGAATCATCATCATCAATACCGCAGATGGTGGAATTTTATTGACAGGTACTGCATCAGTAACAGGTAAATTGATACCCATTCCTGCAGTTTGTATTGGTAAAGAAGATGGAATGGTTTTCAAAGCTGAAGTAGCAAAAGCCATTCAGTATGCCCATATCAAAATGACCAATTTTTCAGGTATGATCAAAGCAAGAAATGTGATAGCTACTATCAAAGGGAAAACACTACCAAATGAAAAAATTGTGGTAGGTGGCCATTTGGACAGCTGGGATTTGGCAACCGGTGCTATTGACAATGGTATTGGATCTTTTTCAGTACTGGATATGGCACGTACTTTCAAAGTATTAAAGTTACAACCACAACGCACCATTGAATTTGTGATGTTTATGGGAGAGGAAGAAGGTTTGTTAGGCTCAAAAGCTTATGTAGAGCAAGCCATCAAAAATAAAACCATTGATCAGTTGCGTTATATGCTAAACTATGATATGACCAATGATCCTAAAGGATATTCTACAACTGCAGAAGAAAGCAAAGAATTATTTCAGTCAATCGGTGCTATTGCAAAAACTATTGATACCAGTTTCACGAATATTTTTAGAAGTGGTGCCGGACTACACAGTGATCATCAACCGTTTATGTTGCATGGAGTACCTACGGGAGGTGCAGCAGGCGGTAGATTACCGAATAATGCAGGTCCTTGTTATCATGCAGATTGTGATGATTTTAAATTGGTAGATCCACAAGGAATGAAAAATACAGTCAGATTCAATGCCATGTTATTATATGGTATTGCAGATACAGATATCATCAAAGCCAAACACTTTACAGATGCGGAAACCAAAGAATTCTTATTAAAAAATAATCTGAAAGAACCGCTGAAAATAGCAGGGGAATGGCGTTGGGAAGATTAGGAAATATTGAATGATGAATGTTGAATAATGAATGATGATATATGTTGCCTTCAATATTCATCATTCATTATTCTTTATTAATGATTTTTGTCAGTATTTCTGCTTTCCCATCAATTCTTGCTGCATCATATTCTAGTCCGAGTATAGCTGCAATTAATGGATAAACATGAATATTCTCAAATCCCTGAATATGTAAGTCTTTTTTAAAGGCGGGTCCCCATGCTTGGAAGCTGGCACGCATATCCGGATGGTGAGGATCATAACCATGTTTACCCGGACCTGTTGGACGTCCACCTCTATTGAAAACCTTAGGTAAACGAGCTAAAAGAATGATATCGCCGATTCTGTTGTAACGATCATCATCAGTACTATAATGTAAATTGGCAGGCATGTTTGATTTCAAATAAGCATCATAATCTACGGCATTTTTTTTCAAGGTCTCATAAAATGGAGTGATGGCATTTTTGTCTTTTGCATATAACTGTAATACTGCACTTCCTGAATTCATAGAAAACAATGTCGTATCTATCATCGGATAGGGAATGGTATTTTGATGATCTACTTTTGCCATACCATGATCCGCAACAAACACAAAGTTTACCGGTAAACCGGATGCTGCTGCAACTGCTTGAAGTTTTCCAATGCTTTCATCTACAAATTGAACTGCTTCAGCTGTTTCCTTGCTATCAGGACCAAAGCTGTGCGCTGCATGATCTACTTCTGGGAAATAGAAGCTGATAAAATGGGGTCTTTTATCTTTTGATAAAGCCAACCACTGTTTCACTGTTTCAATACGCTGGTCGATACCAATTTTTTCATTGTATAAATAATGATAGGTAGGCGGTAATTGTTGAATAGGTGCTTCAGATGCTACCCAATAAAAGCTGGCAGCAATCATTTGTTGCTGCTCCGCTAGCACCCATAAAGGAGTGCCCCCATACCAATAGGGATCTGCCACCATTTTCTTATCCTGCATACCATAGGTTTGCTGACGAGCACGATCGTAAAAACTATTGTCTACAAGACCATGATGCGCAGGGTATAAACCTGTTACAATAGTATAATGATTTGGAAAGGTAAGGGATGGAAAAGAGGGTTGCATGTAATCTGCAACCACACCTTGTTTCCCCAACGCAATCAAATTTTTTGCATTGTATTTTTGAGCAAAGTCACTTCTAAAACCATCAGCAGAAATCAGAATTACATATGGTTTATCCTGCTGATGAATGGCATTTTGTCTACCCGGTATGATTTGCTGGGTTGTGTCTTGCGCAAAAGAACAGATCGCACAAAAAACAAATAAACTGAGGATTAATTTTTTCATTTTATCAGAAGATTGGATGACAAAGCTAATGAGATCAAGGCTAAAGTCGATATGACCTTACTGTCAATTCTTAACCCATTTGTTTTGTATAATAAGAGATATCCCAATCGTTAAAATTGCCGCAATAATACCTCCTGCTATATCTCTTGGAAAATGCTGTGCCAAATAAATTCGAGAATAGCCGGCTAGAATAGCATACAATAATCCAATTGGGAGTACCCATTTTTTATTCATCAGTATTGTTCCAAGTAGAAAAATCGTGAATGCCGTGGTGGTATGACCCGATGGAAAACTATTCAAACTATGCAACTCTACTCCTGTAACACTATGGAATAAAGCATGATCCGGTATAGCCAATGCAGGACGAGGGCTTCCTTTGAAAAAAATATTTTTACTCAGTTGGGCGAATAGCGTAGAAAAAACAATGGAACTGATAACCAGTAATAACTCTCTTCTTTTGAAAAAGAATGTTAGTAAAACAATCGGTACCCATATAGCGCCATCTGCCGTATGGGTCCAATATTGGAAAAAATAGTCTGCGGTTAGTCCTAGATTAGTATTGAGTAATAAAAAAGCGTTTTCTTTTCCCAGCCAAAATGAAAGCGAAAAAAGTACTATCCCTATAACTAGTGAAATTAGGACTGCGTACTTGGTAGATTGCTTCATACATCAAAGCTAAGAAAAGGTAAACGCTTTTCTAGTATTTCTGATTAGATGATTCCGGCTAATTCCAGACTTTTCTTTTTTAGTTTGATGATATCTAGGTTATCAATGATTGGGTCAGTAGATAAGATCAGTGAGGTATTATTTTCCTTCCACCAGTTTCCTTCAATCAGTTTGCTGACATGTAATACACCTACCAAATATTTTCTTGCTGCATCCGCATGCCATTCTTCAATCCATTCAAAATCCTCTTTGGAAATGTATTTCCAGTCATCAAAACTAACATACACTTTTAAGTAATAATCAGTAGTCAATTCATGGGGGCGGTGATGATACAGTTTTTTGTATTCGTATCTATAATTATACCTGAGTGCTGATATATCACTCAATACCGCAGATGCGGTAGGGAAGCTGCCGGCACCTTTGCCATAAAAAAACTGCTTGTCTGCAAATCCGCTCTCAATTACAACACCATTGTACTCATTTTTTACAAATGATAATGGCTCATCTTGCTTTACAAACTGCGGTAAAACAAATGCGGCTACTGAACCATTTTTGAGTTTTTTTGCTTGAGCAATCAACTTGATATCATAATGTTTTTCTTTTGCCACCAATGCATCACTGAGCTGAATATTTTGAATGCCGCTAAAAAGAACCTCTTGTGGACTGGTAATAATACCATAAGCATGGTTCAATAGAATCACCCATTTATTCAAAGCATCATAGCCTTCCACATCCAGTTTAGGGTTACTTTCTGCAAATCCGAGTTGTTGCGCCAATAACAAAGCCGATTGAAAATCCAGTTTATCTTCAAACATTTTAGTAAGAATGAAATTTGTAGATCCATTTACGATTGCTTTAATGGAATGAAGTAGGTCATTGTCATAATACTCTTCCAAATTTCTGATCACCGGAATAGAAGCACAGGCAGATGATTCATACAAAAAAGGTAATCCTGTTACTTCTTGTAATTGCAGTAAAGCAGGTAAGTTTTCTGCGATCATTTTTTTACTGGCACTTACCACTGCTTTACCATTGTTCAATGCGGTTGAAACAATCTCAAATGCAGCTTTGGCATCATCAATCACTTCTACGATTACATTGATCTCCGGATCATTCAATAGTGCTGTTCGATCAGTAGTAAAAAGAGTAGCAGGTGCCTCTCTCTTTTTTTCAGGGTTACGAATACATACTTTTTTAATAGATGCTTTCAGTGATGGGGTTTGTTGTAAAACCTTATAAAGACCTTCGCCTACTACGCCAAATCCAAATAATCCAATTGTTAATTGTTTGTGAGCTTCCATGATTAATTATGCTATTAATGTTGATGAGAATTGATGATTCAATGAAGTTATTTTTTGAAAAGTCTGATCCAGATCCTGTATCAGGTCTTCTGTTTCTTCCAAACCAATGGATAAACGTATCAGACTATCTGATACACCTGCAGCCCTTCTTTTTTCAGCAGGGATAGATTTATGAGTCATGTTAGCCGGATGTGAGATCAAACTCTTGATACCACCCAAACTTTCTGCGAGTTTGAATAACTGTGTTTGTGTTACAAAATCAATGGCGGCCTGTTCTGTATCATTTTTCAACGAAAAAGACACAATACCACCAAAACCTTTCGATTGCTGTTTAGCAATGTCATGATTCGGATGCGACTGCAAGCCCGGATAATATACTTTATCAACGGCCGGATGTTGCTCCAAAAACTTTGCTACTTCAAGTGCAGATGCACAATGCTGGCGAATGCGTAAATGCAAGGTTTCGATGCCCCTGATCACCAACCAACTATCGAATGGACCTAAAACAGCGCCACAGGCATTTTGTAGATATTTCAATCGGTCTCCCACCACTTTATCCTTGGCAACTACAATGCCTGCGATCAGATCACTATGACCGCCGAGGTATTTGGTAGCACTATGAACTACAATATCAGCTCCCAGCGAAAGAGGTTGTTGTAAGGCGGGTGAAGCAAAAGTATTATCCACGCAAAGTAAACAGGCATTGGCCTTAGCTACTTGTGCAATAGCAGCGATATCAGAAATCTTGAGCGTAGGATTCGTTGGAGTTTCTACCCATATTAGTTTCGTTTGAGGTGTAATAGCATCCACCACTTTCGCAATATCTGAGGTATCAACGTAGTGAACCTTAATACCAAACTGCTCATATACATTGTTGAATAAACGAAAAGCGCCGCCATAAATATCATCAACAGCAACTATTTCATCTCCTGTTTTCAGCAATTTGATCACGGTATCGATAGCGGCCAATCCACTGGAAAAAGCCAATCCGGTTTGACCATTCTCTAGTTTTGCAATCAATGATTCCAAAGTGGCGCGGGTAGGATTACCACTTCGCGCATAATCATACCCTTTATTCACACCCGGTGCATCCTGAACAAAAGTGGATGTTTGGTAAATAGGTACCGATATAGCACCGGTTAGTGGGTCTACAGGAATGCTGTGAATCAGTTGTGTTGCGTTGCTCATGTTAAACAGTTTTGTTCCTTTCTTCCGAAAGGGTGAATGATGTTATTAAATTTCTTTGTGCAACTGATCGAGAAGGAGTGGACTTAACCAATGAGCATAAAAAAAGCTCATCTGTTAAGTCAGATGAGCTTGAAATATGTAGAACGGCGAACCGTCTTCAATCAAACTTTACTCTGACTTATCTTCTCCCGTTTGAACGAGATCGGATTTGGCACCTTCATATCAACGAGTGATGATATGGGTTGCCAAGGCTTCATCGGGCCAATTCCCTCTGCCTTTCTTGATAAGTTGTTGTTTAAAGAACTAATACAAATGTATAAGCACCCAAGTCAAATTACCAAATTCTATTTCAAAAAAAATGATTAATTCGACGAAACCCTTTACCAGAAAGGGTTTTAATTTCTACTTTTTTTCCTAACAGTCGTTCGGTTTCAACTTTATGGCTATTTAGATGTTCTTATCTTTACAAATCATCATGGCAAAAAAGATCAGTAAGGAAACAGTTATTCATCCTGTTCAGCATCAGGAAGAAACCATCTCCGTATTTGGAGCACGCGAACATAATCTGAAGAATATCGATATCAGTATCCCTAAAAATAAGTTGGTAGTTTTTACGGGTGTAAGTGGAAGTGGTAAGTCATCTCTTGCATTCGACACCATTTATAATGAAGGTCAGCGCAGATACATGGAAAGCTTTAGTGCTTATGCACGACAGTTCATGGGCGATATGGAAAGACCTGACGTCGATAAAATCACCGGACTATCGCCCGTAATATCCATTGAACAAAAAACGACCAATAAAAATCCAAGAGCTACTGTTGGTACGGTTACAAAAGCATATGAATTTTTGTGACTGCTTTTTGCAAGTATAGGGGAAGCTTATAGTTATAATACTGGGAAGAAAATGGTGAAATTTAGCGAAGAAGAAATCGTTGAGAACATCTTCCAGAAATACAAACAAAAAAAAATCACTTTACTGGCACCATTGATTCGCGGACGAAAGGGACATTATCGCGAACTGTTTGAAGATATCCGCAAAAAAGGATTTTTAAAAGTACGCGTAGATGGAGAAATCATAGACCTCACGCCTAAGTTACAGGTAGACCGGTATAAGATCCACGATATCGAAGTGGTTATTGATCGCTTACAGGTAAGTCCTGATATGAAAGTGAGATTGAGTCAGAGTGTACAACAGACTCTGCGCATGGGTAAAGACCTTATGTTTTTGTTGGTGAACGATACGCAAAAAACAGTGCAATACTCTAAGCAACTCATGTGTGAGGACACAGGTATCAGTTATGAAGAGCCATCGCCGAATGCTTTTTCATTTAACTCACCCTATGGTGCATGCCCGGTTTGTAAAGGTTTGGGGAATGTTTATTCTGTAAGTATGGAAGCTGTATTACCTGATCGCTCCCTTTCGATTAAAGAAGGTGGTATTGCCCCTTTAGGTGAACAGCGAGATGCTTATATGTTTCGTAATGTAGAGACATTGGCGAAAAAAAATAAGATCAGTTTAGATAAACCGATCAAAGACCTGCCAGAAAAATCACTCAATATTTTATTGTATGGTAATCCTGACGGTATCACAGAAGAAATTATCGATATGGATGAGGTATCTTCTGGAATGCCTTATGA
>JACVCQ010000086.1 GCA_016741945.1 Chitinophagaceae bacterium | reverse complement strand
GTTTGGAAGTGCAAACAAGGGTGACACTTCTTTAGGAAAATATTTCAGCCGATCATTACCCGCATTCAGGTATTGTTGATGCGTGCGCAACGCTTCCCAAATAGCATTATCCAGCACATGACTCATACAATAAAGGTAATGTTCGTCTTGGGATCATTTTTTCCGATCATAAAAAAGTTAAAGCGATTGCTTAGAAATATTCAACCCGATCTTTTCTGTAATTTCAAGATAAATTTTTGAGTATGCGAAAGATCGTTATTGCAATGAGTACGCTATGTGTAATGTTTTTATCTGCTGTAAAGACACAGGCACAAGAATGGACACCCGAGCAACAGGTAGAGTTATTTGGTTATTGCGAAAAACCTGCTTTGATGAAGCAGTTGAAAATATCGGAAGCCATTGCAGACAGGATTGGACAAATACATCACTGGGCCAGACTTACCAAAATAAAAATTGAAGCGAATGCGAGTGACACTTTCGCTACAGCAGGCGAGGTAGAAGAAGAAGTGGTCAAAAAGTATAAAGCGCTTTCTTTATCCGGCAACCAGGTAAAGGCGTTGGTAGAGCGAAGAAAGAAAAGTTTAAGTGAGCCTTGTGAAGTGATTACGTTAGTGTTCAATAGAAATTATGATACGATTACCAAGCCACAATTGCAATTACAATTCCGCAATAAATTCAGAAGAACACTGATGGATAAGCTGGAAGTGAATGGTAAACAGGCTGATATGTTGATTGAGGCGGAAGTATGGAAACACAAGGAGGCTTTAGAGATTGCAAAAATTCCGGAGACGGATTTTGAGCGTATCCGTAAAACAGTAGGATTGTATAAGGAGCTAGAGCGCAAATATGGGTTTATTGGAATAACGGAACAGCAGAAGGAGGGTGCAAAAGCTATTTTCAAGCAAGCGGAATGAGTTGGAATTTGTGGTTGAAATTAACTACAAATCATTGTGTTACAGCCACAACCGAAAGGTTAGGTCGAATGTCAGTTGGCTTAAGCATCTCGACATTGGTCTGGAGAGATCCAGAATAAATCAGTTTAGTACAATGTATTATGTATACATTCTATATTCAAAAGATTTAGATCGATATTATATTGGTTCCACTTCTGACACACAAACCCGACTCACTAAACACCTCTCGGAACACTCAGGGTTTACTGGAAAAGCAAAAGACTGGGAAATTGTTTGGACAGAATTGCAGGAAAACAAGACTGCGGCACTAGTTCGTGAGAAGCAGATAAAACAATGGAAAAGTCGTAAAATGATTATGCAATTAATTGAAGATAAAAATCAACTGTAATTCATTATTTTTGCCGCCGCAACCGAAAGGTTGGGGCCTATAGCTCAGCTGGTTAGAGCACCTGACTCATAATCAGGGGGTCCCTGGTTCAAGCCCAGGTGGGCCCACAAAGCGAAGATGAAAGTCTTCGCTTTTTTCATTTTGGTAAGCTTAGTTGGTTAGAGCATCCCGACATCAGTCGGGAGGGTCCCAGGGTCATGCCCAGGTGGGCCCACAAAGCGAAGATGAAAGTCTTCGCTTTTTTCATTTTGGTAAGCTTAGTTGGTTAGAGCATCCCGACATCAGTCGGGAGGGTCCCAGGGTCATGCCCAGGTGGGCCCACTTTACAATCAAGCACTTACGCTTTTTTCCGGGTAGGTGCTTTTTTTATTGCATACAATTGATAGATGAAGTTTTTCTCCGCACGATATACAAATCGAAAGAAGTTTGTCGCAGACGTGTCTAGTAGAGGTCCAAAGTAGTCCTTTGTACCTTTATTAGACACGGAGAAAGTTTAAAAAGTAGACCCTGCAGAAAAGGAGACTAATTTTTTCCCATAAGCTTTACCATCCTACTCTTTTTCAGGTGAGTAAATGTTCGCTCTACAAATATAAGGCTCCATATTTTTTGCTCCCATGCGGTTAATTCATCTTAGCAATTTCAGCACATTTATCCCATGACCATTTCCTTAGTTTTGAATAAACCATTACGCATTCATTTTATGAAATCTATCTCACCAAACATATTTGTCCATGATATAGAAGCAACCATCAAGTTTTACACTAAACTTGGCTTTACAGTATCTGATGAAGTAATTACTCCTGAAGGAGAAAAAGTGTTTGCCTTAATGACAAACGGAACTGTAATCTTCATGTTCCAAACCTTTGCCAGCATTGAAGGTAAGCATCCGATGGTGAGTCGTTCCAATGGAGGATCGCTTTTGATGTACATTAGTGTTGATAATATTCATCAGTATTATGATGATATCAAAGAACATGTACCCTTGCTCACAGGGTTGGAAAAAACTTTTTATGGTGCAACTGAATTTTCGCTATGCGATAATAATGATTACCTGCTAACTTTCGCAGAACATGACTAAAGAAGAACTCAATCCACTAGATATAACCCCTGCAGAAGTAAAAAAGCTGCGTGCATTGAAAATAAAAAAAAGTGAAATGCACCTGCATAAAGTAACAGTATTACAGAAGTTGCTGGATACTTCAAAGATCAGGGCGATGGAACTCTTTGCATTATCAGAGTTTCAAAGTATTCCCTCGATCGGGATAAGGTTTGCGCATGATCTGATCGGGATGGGATATTATTCCCTTCGTGACCTGAAACGAAAGGACGGAGCCAAGCTCACCGATCAATACGAATCACAAAAAGGCGTATGGGTAGATCCCTGTGTTGAAGATCAGTTTCGGCTTGTGGTACATTTTGCCAACCACCCCAATAGTAAACTCAACTGGTGGAACTTCACTCCCGAGCGCAAAGCCTACCGCGAAAAATTTGGCTATCCTTCCACACGACCAAAGAAGCCTTGGTTTGAGTCAGCGCAGTATCAAACGAGTAAACAAATACCTGCTGCACATGAAGCCACCCAAGAAGACTTACACAAAAAGCTGAAAATAGCATTGGCTTATATGAACAAACATCTGGAAGAAAAAATCAGCGTTGCTCAATTGGCTAAGATAGCTCACCTCTCCCAATATCATTTCATCCGCTGTTTCCGAAGTGCATATGAATTAACACCCCTGCAATACCTTACACGACTAAGATTAAAGCAAGCCTCTTTACTATTAAAAAAATCAGATGCCAGCGTAGGTAATATCGTTTCCCGGTGTGGCTTTGAAAACGAAAGTTCCTTTATACGGTTATTCAAAAAAGAATTCAGCATAACACCCATAGCTTACCGGAAGGAGTTTGGGAAGAATAGCGCAAAACCTGGGTTGTAAACAAGTTGTATCCTTATATTTTTTTATATCGCAGTAAAAGTCACAATGCTTATGTTTGTCTACAGACGGGTTTAATGTTTTTCTATAAAGATTATATGATAACCGATCAATGATATCTACATTAGCCCACTTATAATCGGGGGGTAACTGGTTCAAGCTCAGGTGGACCCACCAAGCGAAGATGAAAGTCTTTACTTTCCTTAGACTGATTGGTATTTTATGGTCATGAGCAGTATAAATGAGTAGGCCACTTCAATAATCAATATTTAAAATATCATATAGACGAAAATTTTAGTCTCAAACTATTACCCACCACACTCACACTACTCAAAGCCATCGCCGCACCGGCAATCATCGGATTTAACAGAAATCCGTTTACGGAAAATAAAATACCTGCTGCAATAGGAATACCAATAATGTTATAAATAAATGCCCAAAATAAATTTTGTTTGATGGTCGCCACCGTTTTTTTAGATAACTGAATCGCTTTTGGGATACTATTTAAGTCTGAAGTGATCAATGTCATCTTTGCAACATCCATGGCGATATCGCTGCCCCTTCCCATTGCGATACTAACATCAGCTGTAGCCAAAGCATGACTGTCGTTGATACCATCACCCACCATCGCCACAATTTTTCCTTGTTTTTGTAACTCCTCAACGAAAGCTGCTTTCTCGGAAGGCATTACTTCTGCTTTGAACGTTTCAAGACCTACCTGCTCAGCAATGGCTTTGGCTGTTTGTTGATTGTCGCCGGTTAACATAAATACTTCAATATCCATTTTATGTAAACGTTCAATAGCAGCTGCTGAACTTGATTTAATTTTATCGGTTATAGCCAATACCATTCTGGCAATTCCATTTTTTGAAAATACAATGACCGTTTTAGCCTGTTTTTGCAGATCGTGGATCCTCTTTTCTAAATGTGCATCAATATCGACTTTTTTCTCTTTCATCATGGTTGGACTTCCAACAAAATATTGTTGTCCATTATAATCAGTCATCACTCCCTTACCGGTAATGCTTTCTATTTTATGAATAGCTACGGATTTGATAGAGCTATTTTCAAAGTGTCTAACCACAGCTTCTGCTAATGGATGTTCAGATTGTAATTCTATTGAAAGTAATACAGATTGTAATTCACTCATATCATTCTCATCTTTAAAGATGACATCGCTTACTTCAGGTTTACCTTCTGTGATAGTTCCGGTTTTGTCTAACACCACTGCATTGATGTTGTGTGCCAATTCAAGGCTTTCTGCATCTTTAATGAGCATATTGTTTTCTGCACCTTTTCCGATACCTACCATGATAGCTGTAGGAGTAGCAAGACCTAAAGCACAAGGACAAGCAATCACTAATACTGTTACTGCATTCATCAGCGCGTACGTGAAAGCATTTTCATTTCCCCATAGCATCCAGCTGATGAATGTAAGAATTGAAATACCTATAACAATCGGAACAAAAATACCTGCGATCTTATCTACTAATTTTTGGACAGGTGCTTTACTTCCCTGTGCTTGCTCAACCATTTGAATAATTTGGGCTAGAAATGTTTCTGAACCAATTTTTTCTGCAGTAAATCGGAAACTCCCTTTTTGGTTGATGGTTCCTGCAAAGACATTTTTTCCGGCAGCTTTTTCAACCGGAACAGGTTCTCCGGTGATCATGCTCTCATCTACATAAGAGCTTCCACTGGTTATAATACCATCAACAGGAATTTTTTCACCAGGTTTTACCAATAATATATTTCCCTTTTGTACTGTTGCGATGGGCACTTCTTTCAGCTCGTCATTTTCACTCACCAGCGTCACAGTTTGTGGTTGAAGACCGATTAATTTTTTGATAGCAGAAGAGGTGTTTGATTTCGCTTTTTCTTCCAGTAATTTTCCCACTGATATAAATACGATAATAACGGCGGCGGCTTCAAAATATACATGTGGGTGAGTACCACGCTCATGCCAGAAATCAGCGAAAATGGTATTAAAAGCACTGAACAACCATGCGATACCGGTACTGAGTGCTACCAACGTATCCATATTAGCTTTACCATGGTTGGCTTGCTTCCAGGCGGTACTGAAAAAGTTTTTACCGAAATAGAAGACCACAGGTGCCGACAGCGCCATCATCACATAATTACCCCATGTTAAGTCCATAAAGAACATGCCAAGAATTACAACGGGTATAGAAAGAATAGAGGACCATATAGTTCTTTTTTTGATCGACTCGAAATGCTTGATCCTTGCAGCTTCTTTTATCTCATTTTTATTTTCTTCAACGATCACAATATCATAACCAATTGATCGAACAACGGTCTGAAACTTTTCAGGATTAGTCAGCTTAGGATCATATTCAACCCAAGCATCTTGATTGGCAAAGTTGACGCCCGCATCTGCTACACCCTCAGAAGATTTAAGCATGGATTCAACACTTACCGCACAAGCAGCACAGGTCATTTCCAGAACAGGGAATGTTTTTCTGATCAAATTTTTATTTATACTGGTGTTCATGACTATTTAATTTTATTCCATGCAAAACTACTCAGGCCATAAAGAGCAACTGTTACAGTATTTCTACTAAAATGTATATAATCTTCAGTGCTGTTTTAATGTTAGGATGAGTAGTATCTTTGAAGACTTTATGTCTGAACAGCTACATATAAAAAACATGGTTTGCGATCGTTGTATCATGGTCGTAAAGCAGCTTTTTATGGGTTTGAACATAGATTTTCATCAAATACAATTAGGTCAAATTGAGTTGAAGCAAGAGCTCAATGATCAACAACTGGAAAAGATAAGATCGCTTTTACAAGAGCATGGATTTGAACTGCTAGATGACAAAAAATCGAAGATTGTTGAAAAGATCAAAACCACCATCGTTTCCTTGATCCATGGAAAAAACGCAGAAGAGCTGAACTTAAAATTATCTGCTATACTGGAAGAAAAACTGCAGACAGACTATCATTACCTTAGTACCTTATTCTCTTCTGTAGAAGGCTTCACTATTGAACGATACACCATACTTCAACGTATCGAAAAAGTGAAAGAGCTGTTGATGTACGATGAAAAAAGTCTTAGCGAAATAGCCTATGAAATGGGCTATAGCAGTGTTAAGAATTTGTCTCAACAGTTTAAAAAAGTAACCGGACTAACTCCTTCTCATTTCAAGCAATTAAAGGAGCACAAACGTAAACCCCTGGATAAGATCAAAGACTAATTAAGGGTTTCTGAAAATTATATACATCTAGTTAAGGATTCTATAACAACGAAGGCGTTGAGTAAATCTAATTTTACATTGTTATTCAACCGGGAGTTATCCTGATAAATTAAATGTGAAAATGGAAACACTGAAATTCAAGACAACCATTAAAGGTATGGGTTGTGTATCAAAAGCTACTCCTTTCCTGAACGAAGTTGCAGGAGAAGAAAACTGGAAAGTAGATGTGAACAATCCTTATAAAGTATTGGAAGTTGCTATCAACGGAGATACTTCTGCCGGTGATGTTGTAAAAGCGGTACAAGAAGCAGGATTTAAAGCAGAACCCATTCAATAATGGGTTCTGTTATTACACTTTGTAAACACTAAAATCAATTATATGAAACAGCTACTGATCATCATCATGTTACTCATGTCAAAAATGGGGATTGGACAAACATCATCTTTGCAAGAACTGTTACGTCAATACCTTGATCTAAAAAATCAACTAGTAGAAAGTAATGCTGTGAATGCGCAAAAGTCTGCAACTGTATTGAATGGAAAGATCGAAAATCTGGCTGCACAAGCACTTTCAGAAAAAGAAGCCAAGGCATTTACTTCTTTAAAAGACGCACTTACTAAACATGCAAAAGAGCTGTCATCTCAATCGGATCTGGCAAAACAAAGAGTTTCTTTTGCAGGCTTATCGCAATCTATAATTGATTTGTTTAAAGTTGTTTCTGTTAAAGAGACTTCATTATATGTAGATTATTGCCCGATGAAAAAAGCATATTGGTTGAGTACAGAAAAAACCATCCGTAATCCTTACTATGGAAATGCGATGCTTTCATGTGGTAGTATCAAAGAAACAATTAAAGAGTAAAGAGATGCGTTTATTGGTTGTATTATATATCCTGCTATCAGTTGCTATCAGTGGAATTGCGCAGCATACCAGTCATTCTGTTTCAGTAACACGTCAACCTTTTATGGTACGTGAAGAGAATAGAATCGTATATCATCTATATGTAACAGACACCATTGTCAATTATACCGGAAAAAAGGTAAAAGCAGTTGCTATCAATGGCACTATTCCTGCCCCAACGCTTTATTTTTCAGAAGGCGATAGTGCTGAGATACATGTTCATAATCTGATGCATATGGAAACCTCTATTCACTGGCATGGATTGATATTACCCAATGAACAAGATGGAGTACCCTACCTGACTACAGCACCTATTCATAAAGAAAGTACGCATGTTTTTACATTTCCGATCGTACAAAATGGTACTTATTGGTATCACTCTCATACTATGCTTCAAGAGCAGAGTGGTATGTATGGGGCTATTGTGATTCAACCGAAAAAGAAGTCGCAAGCAGCAGAAGAAGTGGTTTTATTGAGCGATTGGATCAATGAAAATCCTAATCAGGTAGAAAGATCTTTACACTTTGCTACTGATTGGTATGCTATCAAAAAAGGCGCTACACAGAATTATATACAGGCGATAAAAGAAAAACAATTCGGAACAAAAGTTGCCAACGAATGGAAACGAATGATGGCCATGGATGTGAGTGACGTATACTATGACGCTTTATTCACAAATGGGAAGGTACATGATACACATACGCAGTATAAGCCAGGAGATAGAGTCAGATTAAGGATCATCAATGGTAGCTCCTCCACTTATTTCTGGGTGCGATTTGCAGGCGGTAAAATGAGTGTGGTAGCAAATGATGGCGCAGAAGTGGTACCTGTTGAAGTTGACCGACTCATCATTGGTGTATCAGAAACTTATGATGTAGTTGTTACGATTCCGGATACGGGCAGTTATGAGTTACTATCAACCGCTGAAGACAGAACACGTAGCACTTCGT
>JACVCQ010000085.1 GCA_016741945.1 Chitinophagaceae bacterium | reverse complement strand
ACCTACACCATTGTTACTCATATATTGAGCGCCGGTACCAGGAAATATTTTACTCATCAGCCATAGGGCTATACGTCTGAGGTCATCAGTCAAAAAGAAGAGCGCTGCAATAAGTTTGGCAAAAAACAACCCAACCAGAATCGCAAAAATATAATTTCGATAAAATTTAGAGTTTTGCAAAAATTGTATGTAAGGAAAAGATAACAGCGCTATAAGTGTACAGACTGAAAGTATCCAATATCCAATGTGTATGATCATCCTCGTTTTATCGGAGAGGGTCTGTGTTACTGTTCTGACTGCCTGAAATACATAAAAATCAAGTAAAAGCATGATGAGGGCTATCACCCACAGGGTACCGGCATTACGCATGAGAAAGTTTTAATGTATAGACGTACAGTGAATAAAAATATTGCATTTTGAATGAAGCCATTGAATAGCCATCAAAAACCACTCATTCTTAACAAATTAACCCCCAAACAGTTGAATCTACTTCACACACAAAATTGTCCGATAAAACCTTTGGTCATGGACTATGGACTATATACTATTCTTATGGATAAGATTCTTTCAAAAGATGTCTTTGAAACCGTATTTTTGGCGTCCTTCAAAGAAATCTGGCCATGAAACTAACTTATTACGGACATTCCTGTTTTCAAGTAGAAATCCAAGGAAAAAAGATCCTTTTTGACCCTTTTATCACCTATAATGAATTGGCGAAAGATATTGATGTAAATAGTATTGAAACCGACTATATTTTCTTATCACATGGACATGCAGATCATATTGCGGATGCTGTCGGCATGGCAAAAAGAACTGGTTGCACAGTAGTGAGTGCCTGGGAAATTCATGAATGGATCACCAAACAGGGTATTGAGAAATCTCATCCTATGAATACAGGTGGAAAGTGGAATTTTGATTTTGGAACTGTAAAATGTGTAGTGGCTCAACACAGCAGTGGTTTACCGGATGGCAGTTATGGGGGTAACCCGATGGGGTTTCTTTTTATTACAGAAGAAGCTAATTTTTATTATAGTGGCGATACTGCACTTACATTGGATATGCAATTGATCCCTTCTTGGGCCAAACTTGATTTCTCAGTACTGCCCTTGGGTGATAATTTTACGATGGATGTGAGCGATGCTGTACGTTGCGCTGATTTTGTACAATGCAACCGTGTAGTTGGCGTACATTACAACACATTTGGGTTCATTAAAATTGATATGGATGCTGCTCTACAAGCTTTTAAAGCGGCAGGTAAAGAATTATTATTACCGGGTATTGGAACAACTATTGACCTTTAAATGTAAATATTCCGTTCTGCGGATGCTCAAAAATCATTATGGCGAGAATAATCGGAGTTGCCAATCAGAAAGGGGGAGTAGGTAAAACTACTACTGCTATTAATGTTGCCGCCAGTCTGGCTGTGCTTGAATTTAAAACATTATTGGTGGATGCAGATCCACAAGCCAACAGTACCACCGGTGTTGGGTTTGACCTACATAATATTACCAGTAGTTTATATGATTGCATGGTCAATAATGTACTTGCAACAGATGTTATCCTGAAAAGTGAAATCCCCAATCTTGATATCATTCCTTCACATATTGATCTGGTAGGTGCTGAGATCGAAATGATCAACTATCCGAACCGTGAAAATGTTATGAAAGGCATTTTAGATGCAGTAAAAGATCGTTACGATTTTATCATTATCGACTGCTCCCCTTCGTTGGGATTAATCACCGTGAATTCATTGGTAGCTTCCGATAGTGTGATCGTACCTGTTCAATGCGAGTTCTTTGCATTGGAGGGATTGGGTAAACTACTCAATACGATTAAAATTGTACAAAGTCGCCTCAATCCTGAATTACAAATTGAAGGTATTTTAATGACCATGTATGATGGTCGTTTGCGTTTATGTAACCAAGTAGTAAGTGAAGTAAGAAGACATTTTGATGAAATGGTTTTTTCTACCATTATTCACAGAAATACCAGACTAAGTGAATCACCGAGTGTAGGCAAACCTGTAATTCTGTATGATGCCGAAAGTAAAGGCGCTATCAACTACTTAAATCTTGCCAAGGAAATCTTACAGAACAATGGTTTGACCAAAATGTCGAATGAAGAAAGAATTATTGAGTAGCGTATAAGTTATAGCTAATGGCTTATCCTTAATAAAACTATTCGCTATGAACTATATGCAACTAGCAAAAAATGAAAACAATTACCATGACCAACCCGAAACAAAATAAAGAATTAATCGGCAAAGGGCTTCGCTCTTTGTTGCAGAATATTGATGCGGATCTCAAGACTACTAGTGGCGCTTTGAAAACCGATGTGGTAGAACAGGTAACAACAATTAACAGGATTGCATTGAGTGATATTCAAATCAATCCAAAACAGCCCAGACGAGATTTTGATGAACAGGCTCTGAATGAACTGGCTGAATCACTCAAAATCCATGATATCATTCAACCATTAACTGTATCAAAGTTAGCAGGTAATAAATACCAATTGATTGCCGGTGAACGACGTTTTCGTGCTGCAAAAATTGCCGGACTTAAAGATGTACCCGTGTATATCCGTCAAGCCAACGATCAGCAGCTATTGGAATTGGCGCTGTTGGAAAACTTACAACGTGAAAATCTCAATGCTGTTGAAATTGCATTGAGTTATAAGCGAATGATGGATGAGTTAAGTTATACGCAGGAACAGGTGGCAGAAAGAATGGGAAAAGAAAGAAGTACAGTTACCAATTATATTCGTTTATTAAAACTACCTCCTGATATTCAGTTAGCTGTGCGTAACGGACAGCTTAGTATGGGACATGCTAGGGCCTTGATTAATATTGACACTATTGATAAACAGCTTTTTGTTTATAAAGAAATCCAACAGAAAGGTTTGAGTGTTCGGCAAACAGAAGAATTGGTTCGGAAAATGTATCAGGTAGAAAAAGTAGATACTGTTAAAACTTCTGCAAAAACAGATCTACCACCGGCTTACAAAAAGATTGAAGATAACTTAGCATCACATTTCGCTACAAAAGTGAAAATGGTTCATAATAAAAAGGGTTATGGCAGTATCACCATCGAGTATTTTTCACTGGAAGAACTGAATAAAATTCTCGAAGCCATGAATGTAACGGTGAGCTAATCAATACATGAGTGTATTTCGTTTATTCATACCATTATTTTTGATTTGTTGTACTATAACTACTCTTTTAGCACAGTCTGATAAAGAGCAGATAGCTGCTACCTCACTCATTGGCCGAGATACTACTATGGCTTTTAAAGACAGTACGCAAAAAATTGCTACTGCAAAAAAACATATCCCTAAAATAGCTACCAGACGTTCATGGTTAATACCGGGTTGGGGACAAGCATACAATAAGCAGTACTGGAAAATACCCGTTGTATATGGCATTCTAGCCATCCCTACTGTAGCGTATGTGTACAACAACAGCATGTACAAAAAAACAAAGTTTGCTTATGAAGCTTTGTTCAAAGCACAGCTACCACCCCCGAATAATGATAGTACTGACTACCGGTTAATTGATCCACAATTGCGTGGATTGAGTATTTCTTCTGTACAGAGTTATCGAAACACTTTTCGGCGAGACAGAGATTATTCCATTCTTTGGTTCATATTAGCATGGGGACTCCAAGTAGCCGATGCAACGGTATTCGCTCATCTGAAAGAATTCGATGTGAGTGATGATCTGACCATGCAAATCAGTCCAACTTTTAACCCACAAACAAGAACACCCGGATTTGGGTTGGTAATGAGTCTGAAAAATCCCGATAAAAAGCCCAAGCAAGCACGTTAAGGATCAAGCCTTATAAAAATTTGTTTCTTGCCGATTTACAAATAAGTTTGCTGCAAAAGCAGAGATCATGAACATTATTCTAGTTGGATATGGAAAAATGGGTAAAGCCATTGAAGAAATTGCAGTGAAGAAAGGTCATACCATTTGCTTAAAGATTGATATTAATAATGCAGATGAACTGAATGCAACAAATGTTTTACAAGCAGATGTAGCCATTGAATTTACAGGCCCACATAGTGCTTTTGACAACGTCATGAAATGTCTCCAACTAGGCATTCCCGTTGTATGTGGTTCAACCGGATGGCTGGAGCGCTATGAAGAAGCCAAACAATACTGTGAAACCCATAACGGCACACTTATAAATGCCAGAAATTCAGGATTAGGGGTGAATTTATTTTTTGAAGTCAATAAACAATTGGCGAAACTGATGAGTCAACATCCCGATTATAATGTGTTGATGGAAGAAATTCATCATACACAAAAAAAAGATGCCCCCAGTGGTACAGCGATTACATTGGCAGAGCAAATATTGGAAACCATGCCACAAAAGAAAAAATGGGTCAATGAATTTTCTACTGATCCATCGGTTTTATCCATTATCTCCGAACGAATAGACCCTGCACCGGGCACACATAAAGTAAAATACAGTTCTCCCATTGATGATATTGAAATTATTCATACTGCACATAACCGAGCTGGATTTGCCGGAGGAGCCGTACTTGCTGCAGAATATGCCAGCACGAATAAAGGTATTTGGAGTATGAAAGATGTACTAGGGCTTTAATTGGGTGGATTCAGTGTATTTAAAATTATATTCTACTGTTTTTTTTATATTTTGTATCAAGGATAGGATCCCTTTAAAATGATACCATATGTTATCTAAAAAAACACAATATGCATTTAAAGCCCTTACCTTTATGGCAGAACGCAAAAAAGAAGGTCCGATTCTAATTGCTGAAATTGCCAATAAAAAGAAGATCCCATTAAAATTTCTTGAAAACATTTTATTAGAGCTGAAAAAAGCCGGACTATTGGATAGCAAGAAAGGTAAAGGCGGCGGGTATTTTTTTAATATAGAGCCGAACAAAATACCTCTGGCTACAATAATGCGTTTAATCGAAGGCCCAATTGCTTTATTACCTTGTGTAAGCCTCAATTTCTATGAAAAATGCCACGATTGCAATGAAAAAAAATGTGGACTAAATAAAGTAATGATTGAAGTTCGTGATAACACTTTAAAAGTACTCGAAAATAAAACCGTTGCCGATCTGGCGGTATAATCATCAAAACCCAAAACAACACTGATATGAAAAAATTACTTCTCCTCTTATTGTGCTTACCTTTTTTGAGTCAAGCACAAGTTCCTATTCTCAGCGGAAAAAACATTTTTAAACTCAATATGAGTTCTTTAGTAGCAAAGAATTTTCATATCACATATGAACGTAAATTAACTGGCCGTGTATCTGCTTCATTAGGTTTCAGAACAATGGCAAAAAGTACAATCCCTTTCAAAAGCACTATTGAAAATTTACTGGATGGTACGGATTTTAATTTTAATGAGTTCAAGATGGGTAACACAGCTTTTACTCCGGAAGTAAGAATTTATTTAGGAAAAGGTAACTTAAGAGGATTTTATGTAGCTCCTTATATGCGTTTTGCCTCTTTTGATATTACCGCACCTATCAAATACACCTATAATAGCGGTGCAGGTAATACTACTACAGAAGCACCTATGACTGGTAAAATAACTTCTACCAGTGGTGGTATCATGTTCGGTACACAACATAGAATTTTCAAAGTACTCACATTAGATATTTGGATTATAGGCGGACATTACGGAAGTAGCAAGGGCACTCTTTCCGTTGCAAAAACTTTCGCAACCCAACAAGAAAGAGATGCACTTCAACAAGAATTAAATAGCATTGATGCCCCTCCCTTTAAATTTAAAAATGCAACCGTAACACCTACAGGTGCCAGCATTCAATCAGATGGGCCATGGGCTGGTATTCGTGGATTGGGTATAAACCTTGGCTTCAGATTTTAGGAAAACAATTAGCTCATGATAAGAATAGCCGCAATCTAAAAAGTTGCGGCTATTGTATTGTTTACCCCCCGGTAAATAATGAACAGTAATTAACTGCCACTAATCCTATGATCCGGTTTGAATTATTTTCGCTGCTTCAAAAACCAGTTATTTCTTTAGATTCTTCAGCATATCTTCAGTCATTTTAGCCAAATTAAATTCAGGTTTCCATCCCCAATCATGGCTAGCAACACTATCGTCAATACTCTGAGGCCAACTATCTGCAATTTGTTGTCTGTAATCCGGCGCATAACTCATTGTAAACTCAGGTATATGCTGAATAATTGCGGCACCAATTTCTTTTGGTGAAAAACTCATTCCGGATAAATTATAAGAAGTCCTAACAGATATTTTATCTGCCGGCGCTTCCATTAACTCTAGTGTAGCCCTAATAGCATCAGGCATATACATCATCGGTAAATAAGTATCTTCTTTTAAAAAGCATTGGTATTTCTTTTGTTCCAGTGCTTCATGATAAATTTCCACCGCATAATCTGTAGTGCCCCCACCCGGTGCAGATTTATAGCTAATCAACCCCGGGTATCTCAAACTACGTACATCTACCCCATATCGTTGAAAATAATAATTGCACCAGAACTCTCCAGCATTCTTACTAATACCATACACTGTGGTAGGTTCTATAATAGTTTGTTGCGGACAATTATTTTTGGGAGAAGTAGGTCCAAATACTGCAATACTACTGGGCCAATACACTTTGCTGAGTTTCTCTTCACGCGCAATATCGAGCACATTCAACAAGCCCTGCATATTCAGGTGCCATGCCAGATTTGGATTTTTTTCTCCCGTTGCAGAAAGTATAGCTGCTAATAAATAGATCTGAGTAATATTTTGACGGATTACCTGTACATGTAACATCTCTTTATTCATCACATCCATACTCACATACGGACCCGTTCCTTCTAACAAAGGATTCTGTTCACGCAGGTCCGAAGCAATAACATTATTATTTCCATATATTTTTCGTAGAGCCAAGGTTAATTCCACCCCAATCTGACCAGAAGCTCCTATCACAAGAATTTTATCTTTTTGTTGCGACATGCAATCGTTTTTTAGAGGAACAAAGAAAGAGAAAAAAGGGGAATAGTCCATGGTCTATAGACGATGGTTCATAGCAGATGGCTTATGGTTAATCAGTAATAGTCCATAGTCTACTAATAACTGCTAAGCCATGAACCATTTGCTATACCCTATTTGCTTCACCATGGACTATGGACCATGGACCATCAACCATGACCCATAAATCCCTAATTTCGCCATTCAAATAACGTCTTATGATTCCAGGCTATCTCGCAGAACTTTTTAAATCTCAGCAATACGATAACAATAATTTTTTTCTGATTGCAGGTCCATGTGTGGTAGAGAGTGAAGAATTGGTGATGGAAATAGGCGAAAAAGTTTCGGGCATCTGTAAAAATTTGGGGATTCCTTATGTGTTTAAAGCTAGTTACCGAAAAGCTAACAGAACCAGTGCCAGTTCATTTACAGGAATTGGTGATGACAATGGTTTATCATTGATCAAAAAAGTAGGTGAAACTTATCAATTACCTACCACATCAGATATTCATGCACATGATGAGGCTGCCATGGCTGCTCCTTTTATTGACATACTCCAAATACCCGCTTTCTTATGTAGACAAACAGATTTACTGCTGGCAGCTGCAGACACAGGAAAAATTGTCAACGTAAAGAAAGGGCAGTTTCTCAGTGGACCATCTATGAAATTTGCAGTAGACAAAATCAAACTTGCCGGCAATGATAAAATCATGTTAACTGAACGTGGAACTACTTTTGGTTATCAAGATCTAGTGGTAGACTACAGAAATATTCCTTGGATGCAAGAACATGGTTGTCCGGTGATCATGGACTGCACACATTCTTTACAACAACCCAATCAAACAAGCGGTGTTACCGGAGGTAATCCACAATTGATCGGTACCATTGCAAAAGCAGCTATTGCCGCTGGCGCAAATGGACTTTTCATAGAAACACACCCCAATCCCGCCATTGCAAAAAGTGATGGAGCCAATATGTTACGACTCGATCTTTTAGAACCATTACTACAGGAACTTGTTCGTTTGAAAAAAGCAGTGGTGTAGTAAGAAAAAAGAATAAAGAATCAAGGTACAACAAAGCTGCAAGTCACTAGGTGCAAGCCACAAGTTATAAGAACAATCCAACAATTGATGCTTGTGGCTTGCAGCTTGTAGCTGTAGCTTTCTTGCATCCTGTGCTTTCATTCTTGTGTCTTTTCTCACTCACCAATTACGCAAAGGATTTCTCCTTCCTGCGAGAATATAATTTTTGATATTGATCCAAAAAGCAAGTATCATGTATAGAATAAGGGGGGAGCCCATGGGTAAAAATGAAATATAAATAAACCA
>JACVCQ010000084.1 GCA_016741945.1 Chitinophagaceae bacterium | reverse complement strand
TTCTATGAGAGCGCATGAGCGAGTAGGTTTTAAAACCATACACACTTACCATGATCATATGGATGAATGGAATGTAGTAGTGTGGGATTGGAGGAAAGGGTAATGATGAATAATGAACGTCGAATATCCAACTTCGAAATTGGACATTCGACGTTCATTATTCTATCAGCCTAGTACAACGATCAATGCATAAATAACACCCGGTAACCAGAATAGCAAAGTAAGCAATACGCTTAACCAAAATTTACCATTGGTTTCTCCTTGATGGAGTCCTACAGCCAATGGAGGTAAGATGACACATAAGATCGCCAATAAAACTGTATTGGTTTGTACGTCATTACCTGCTTTTTTGGCTGCTTTATATTCTTTGGCTATTTTTTTAACTTCTTTAATTCGGGATTTACGTTCAGCTCTGCTAAGGCTTTTAAATTCGCGAATGGCATCTTCTACGACAATGTCATCCATTACTGGTGAGTGTAATGCACTTGATGCAGTTGTCTTCGAATTTCTATCAGTCACATCAATAACACTGCTTATTGCGTTGAAACTGATTACTGTCGCAAACAAACATAAGATGGTTCTTCTCATATGCAAAATTTTAGAATTTGAAATTAAACAAAAAAAGCATCCTTTATATTTTAATGGGACAAGTATTTATTACCTATTTTACTATGAAATACGGTTATGAAATTGCTTTTACACACGCTACTTTTTGTAATTTTTTGTCAATCAGCGAATGCCCAGCAGCCTTCTTTCATCGGTGATAGTCTTGATCAGTATATTCAAAAAGGGATGAATGACTGGCAAATACCCGGACTGGCTATTTCCATTGTAAAAGATGGGAAAGTCATATATAGCAAAGGTTTTGGAGAAAGAAATTTAACTACACATGCTCCTGTTACAGAGCATACCTTGTTCATGATTGCAAGTAACACTAAGTTATTTACAGGAACTGCCATCGCTCAACTAGCGTATAACAAAAAACTTTCACTCGATGATAAAATCACTCGCTATTTTTCGGATTTCAAAATGTATGATTCACTGACAACAAAGCAAGTGACCATACGAGATATGCTTTCTCACCGTGTAGGAACCAAAACTTTTCAAGGAGATTTTACTTTCTGGAATGGAAAAATTGGACGAAGAGAAATCATGCAGAAAATGCGGTTACTTCAGCCAACAGGTATTTTTCGTCAAGATTTTGGATATTGTAACAGTTGCTATCTCACTGCTGGAGAAATTATCCCGGTTGTAACAGGAAAACCCTGGGAAGTATATGTGTACGATAGTTTATTGATACCATTGGGTATGAAAAACACACATACATTGGTCACAGGCATGAACCAACGTCCCAATGTTGCGAAACCTTATACCACCGCATTCACTGGTAAAATAACTGAGTTACCATATGATCAGGTTGATAATTTGGGTCCGGCAGGTAGTATGGTGAGCAGTGTACACGATTTATCCAAATGGCTCATCATGCAACTAGACAGCGGACGCTATGAGGGTAAAAGCATACTGCCATGGAGTGTGGTACAAAAAACAAGAGACATCAATATTGCACTATCCAGTAGGAAAAATGCGGGCTCATCATCTCATTTTACAGGATACGGACTTGGATTATTCATGACAGATTATTTGGGTAAGCAAGTCTTCTGGCATACCGGTGGCGCATTTGGTTTTGTGAGCAATACTTGTTTGGTACCTGAAGCAAAATTAGGCATTGTTATTCTGACCAATAATGATAACCAATCATTTTTTGAAATACTTCGTCATCAAATACTCGATGCATATCTAGGGGCGCCTTTTGTTGATAAGAACCTTGCGGGATACAAGGGTTTTCAGATAATAGAAAATGATAAAGTTGAGCAACTCCATAGACTCGAAAAAAGAGTAATACAAATGAATGCCCCTCCTCTTCCATTCAATGCTTATAGTGGAAAATTCCCCCATCCGGTGTATGGGAACATAATGATTACAAAAGAGAACCGTGATTTGGTTATCCAGTTTGAAGGACACAGACAACTGAGTGCAAGACTACAATACATGGACAATGAAGAATGGAGACTCAGTTATAGTAATCCGGCATTTGGCATTTTTACTGTAACATTCAAAACACAACAACAACAAGTTCAAAGCATCGATATTCCGGTAAATGATTTTCTGGAATATGATCCATATACCTTTAGAAAACAGTAACTTTCATTGATCAAAATCAATTTACATGAGATTTTCTTTTTTGCTTTTTACCATAGGTAGCAGTTTATGCCTACAGGCACAAGAATTACCAGCTATTTATCCGCAATTGGTTAAAGATATTACACCCAAACTGGTAGAATGGCGTCGTCATTTTCATCAGCATCCTGAATTGTCGAACCGAGAATTTAAAACAGGTGCATATATCGCTGATTATTTGAAATCAATCGGTTTAGAAGTAAAAGCGAATGTTGCAAAAACAGGTGTAGTAGGTATTTTAAAAGGTGGTAAACCTGGCCCTGTTGTTGCTTTAAGAGCAGATATTGATGCATTGCCTGTTACAGAGCGTGTGAATATTCCTTTTGCATCAAAGGTTACAACGGAATTTAATGGGCAAACTGTTGGTGTTATGCATGCTTGCGGCCACGACTCACATACTTCTATCTTAATGGGTACAGCTACTATTTTAAAAAAAATGCAAGCAGATGTACCCGGTACCATTGTATTTTTATTTCAACCTGCGGAAGAAGGTGCTCCTAATGATGAAGAAGGAGGTGCATCCCTTATGATCAAAGAAGGTGCATTAGATAATCCAAAAGTTGAAGCAGTATTTGGTTTGCATATCAATTCAACCATTCCTGTTGGTGAAATTCAATATAAAACGGGAGCCTTTATGGCATCATCAGACTGGTTTAAAATTGTAGTAAAGGGGCAAGGCGGACATGGTTCTAAACCTTGGAAAGCCATTGACCCCATTGCTTCTGCATCACAAATTATTGAAGGGTTGCAGCACATTGTAAGCAGACAAATGGAATTAACCAAAGCGCCGGTTGTGATTACAGTGGGCGCTATTCAATCAGGAGTACGTAATAATATTATTCCTGAAACCTGTGAAATGTTGGGTACGATTCGAACATTGGACAGTAAGATGCAAAAAGAAGTACATGAAAGAATACGCAATACCGTTAAACACATTGCAGCAAGTAATGGAACGGAGGCTGAAATAACTATTGATACCAAAACATTGGTAACTTTCAATGATCCTGAGTTGGTTAAATTGACATTACCGTTTTTGGAGAAAGCCGCAGGTAAAGGAAAAGTGGTAACGCGTGATTGGGATACCGGCGCTGAAGATTTCTCATTTTATGGCGAAAAAGCACCTTCCTTCTTTTTCTATCTCGGTGGTATGCCGAAAGATCAGGATCCAAACAAAGCGCCACAACATCATACCGCTGATTTTTATATTGATGAAAGTGGATTTGATTTGGGTGTGAAAGCTTTTTGTCAGTTGGTGTTTGATTATGCTAAGAGTAAAAAGTAAGTATTTATTGCCACTGAGAGCACAGAATTGCACAGAAAGTTTCAGTGTATTGCTGAGTCTTCAGTGGCAATTGATTCAAGAATACACTCTTGCCCCAAAAAGTAAACTTCCAATTCTTACCATGTTACTCCCCTCTTCGATAGCAATGGTATAATCACCACTCATACCCATGCTGAGGATGGTGAATGGAGGATGGCTGATGGCGGATTGCTTGAAAATATTGTACAGAGATCTAAATTCGCTTCTTACTTTTTCCTGATCATCAGTGAAGGAAGCCATACCCATTAAACCTCGTATACGTACACAGGGGAAATTGGAAAGCTGACCTAGCGCCTCTGTCAACTCTTGTTCATCCATTCCAAATTTTGTCTCTTCAGTAGCAATATGCAATTGTAGCAAACAGTCAATGGTTCGATTAAACTTCGCAGCTTGTCTATCTATTTCTTTCAATAATTTAAGACTATCCACCCCATGTATTAGGTGAACGAATGGAGCTATATATTTTACCTTATTGGATTGTAAATGCCCAATAAAATGCCAACGAATATCAGCTGGTAAACTTGACTGTTTATCTACCAATTCCTGAACATAATTCTCACCAAAATCTCTTTGGCCTAACTGATATAAAGCTTCAATATCTTCAACGGGTTTGGTTTTACTAACAGCAACTAGTGCTACATTTTTGCCTTTTAATTCCTGACTGATGGTTCTATAAACATCTGAATGTATCGACATGTCTGGACATTTATTGCGAATGTAAAGCCATTCTCTGATTAGTAATAACATGCTCTAATAAAAGAAGTTGATTATATGCCGGACAATAGTAATAGAATTTACCAACTTGGGCTTTACTAGCAAACTTTTTGAATTGATCGGGTAACATTGAAGCCATATTGGCAATAAAAAAAGAAAAAGATTCGTCTTCTATCAGCTCTCGTATTGAACTCAGTTTTGGGAGTGTAACAACTGGCGGCGTCACTCCCCATTTTAATAATGCAGTAGATAAAATTACCTGCTCAAGAAAAGAGTGTGATTGCAGCAATAACTCCTTCGCCTCATTCACCATTTGAGCTTTTAATACTTCCAATGAACCGATCTTTTTTGTAGACATCAGTCTTGATAAATGATATAAAATGATAGCCGGATTCGCATAATGAGGTGACACATATGAAGCATGAGTCAAATGTTTTTTATCTTGAATCACCCGAACTATAAAATCGACACTCGCAGAGTCTGCTTTTGTCCATACAAGATCATATCGTTGTACCATTAACAGTACATTAGACAATACGCAGATATCAAAATCAATAGGCATTTTTTTACCAAACCAGGTAGAGTAAGCAGGCATAGTTCGATATTGAGGAAAAGTATTTTTGATCTGTGATGATGCCCCATTCACGAATTCTTGCATAAGTTTATGCATTTCTTTAGCCATTGGTTTATCGACAGCCTGTGCTAACAACATGATTGCGGTATCATCTAAGTCATCGGGAAGAGCATTTTTTTTTCGAAAGAGTTGCAACCATCCGGAATTCGGGAAAACCTGTATTTCATCCGTAGACCAAAAATTATATGTATTCCTCCCCTTTTTATTTTTAAACTGATCAGCTGCTACTAATGATTTATCAATAATCTTTTGCGCGAGTGATTGCTGATATATTGTTAAACCAGACATTAAATCACGTAAAGTAAACGCAATCAGTGCCGTAAAAAATACATTGATATCTGCTTTTTGTCGATGTTGATTCAATGCATAAATACGGTAAGATGGAAACAATCCTTTAGGAAATACACCTGAATCTTTTACTTGTAATTGATCAATTCTTTGTAATAATTTAAGAGATATAAGTGTATCAGCACTTTTTATATCAGCCATGAATAAAAAGAAAGTAACCACACCGGTAAAGCAACATTTCCAACCCATGGAGCAAAGATAATAAATTAGTATATGTCGCTAATTTGAAAGCGCAAAGAGGAAAAGTTTATGCTGGTCGGTAAAAGTTGGCATTACAAAAATATGTGGAACCAATAAAAAATAGTCTGTATTTCTATTCGTCATTTACCATTCACTATTTCTATCTACTCGTAAACATCGCTTTTACAAAATCAGCAACCAAATAACTAATCATTTTTCCGGTATTATGTCCTACTCTACCGTCAGCTAATTGTACAGCACCTTCACATATATGCAAATACGCCACTTTACTATCTGTTGCAGTAAAATTGATATACTGTCTAGCATGAGCCAATGTTATACCTACCGGGCTAGATGCGCTGCTGGTAGCATTTTCAATAACATCCAGATCTAATTCAATGCCACAATAAGAGTCCTCTGTAAATCCGGTAGCATGGGCTACTGATTGAAGGAATGTTCTTTTTTCATGAATAAAAATATCTTCATAACTAATACAATCAATAAATGGGTTATTCACCATATCCATCCATACATTCTGTGGCAGGTAATTTTCATGATACCCTAATACACAATATTTCTCTAAATAACCATCCGCCTCAGCATATGAAAATCCATTCCCGCTATGTCGGCCTTCCATTGGACGAAAATCAGCATGTGCATCTAAATTGATGGCATTGATCTGCGCAATCGGTAGCAATCCTGCTTTATACAATCCCTTTGCAGCTCCTTTTATACAGGGATATGCGTTATTGTGTCCACCCCCAATTACAATCGGGATTTTATTGTTTTGTGTGATCATGTGAATGAGCTGCTCAACTTCATCATCAATCATATTGACAGCATGCCGGTAGGCGGCTATTTTTTCATCATAGCCCTGTGCATTTTGCTCAATGAGGTTTTTTGCATCAGAAAAATCAAAATGCCCTAGTACAAGAATACTACTTCCCTCAAAAAAATCATTACTCTGGATATTGAGAAAAGATTGTAAAAAAGCAATCCAGGCGGAATCACATCCTCCAACACCTTGATTTGCGAGTACGCCAATGTCTTCGGGTATTCCCACCAATACAAATGGGGCACTGGATTGTTGCAAAGATGATTCCAATGCAGCATTATCCTTAATCACCTGAACCCTTTCTCCTATTTTAGTCTCAAATCTTCTGATTCGTGTGACAGATAGGACATCCTGTTTGTTATAAATTTTCAAATGTGGTAGTTGCAAAGCATATCGATTTACAATGAATATACTGATTTTTTGGGTTAGTCCATAGCCAATAGACCATGGACGATGGTCTACTCAAACACTTCTCCATTGATCAATACCCTATCGATCAGATTGGATCCGAAAGCATAAGGTAGGTAAGCGATGGATGGAATGGGTTGTGTAATGATCAGATTGGCACGTTTCCCGATGGTAATACTGCCCACTTCTTTTTCTAATTCCATGGCATAAGCACCATTGAGGGTAGCAGCATTAATAGCTTCTTCCGGCAACATTTTCATTTGTATACAACTCATGGAGACAACCATATTCATGTTACCACTCGGACTGGAACCCGGATTATAATCAGATGCCAATGCAATAGCGTCCCCCGCATCCATCAATTGTCTTGCCGGTTGAAAAGGCATTCTTAGAAAATAAGCAGCAGTGGGTAATAGAGTTCCGATGGTATCGGATGATGCAAGTAATTGAATGGTCTCATCATCCATTGTTTCCAGATGATCAACCGAAATGGCATTGGTTTGTATGCCTGCTTGAACCCCGCCGGACAGATTTAATTGATTGGCATGAATTTTAGGTTGTAAGCCGATTTTTTTCCCCGCTTCACAAATTCTGATGGTTTCTTCCGGTGAAAAGAAGCCTTTTTCACAGAAGACATCGATATAATCTGCCAATTGCTCACGATCAATGATCGGAAGCATTTCATGAATGATCTGATCTATATAACCCTCATGATCTTCTTTGAATAACAGTGGATAGGTATGTGCTCCCAGAAATGTAGCTTTAATAGGTATGGGAGAAGTCTCTTTGAGTCTTTTGATAACACGTAACATTTTGATCTCTGCTTCTACCGATAAGCCATAACCACTTTTAATTTCCACGGCCCCAGTACCCAACCGAATGATCTCCATGATCCTTTTTTTGGCAGAAGTATACAGTGCTTCTTCTGTTGTTAGGGCAAGCCGTCTTGCTGAATTAAGAATACCACCACCTTTTGTAGCAATATCTTCATAGCTCATTCCTTTGATCTTGTCAACAAACTCTTCTTCTCGACTTGCAGCAAATACCAAATGGGTATGACTATCACACCAACAGGGCAATACACTTGCACCTTTTAAGTCCATTATATTGCTGACTTCAGGATAAGCATCCATGGATCCAAAATCCGCTATTCGTCCATTCACAATCAATACCCAGGCATTTTTAAGGATTGGCAAACTACTCAACTCTTTTCCACGCAATAGTGCAGGTTGTTGACGAACATTTATCAATTGGTGAATGTTTGTAAGAAGCGTTTGGTTCATAATGGGAAAATAAGGATTTAGCGGCAAGCTTCATGCTACAAGCTTCAAGCTTTTCATAGAATTATCTTTTTATTCCCGGTATGGCTATTTAGATATAATACATTTAACCTAAACTTGCAACCTGCTGCGTGTAGCTTGCAGCTAAAATATGCTTACCCGACTCACCATAGTACGTTATCCTTCTTGGTTTGGATGGGCAGGGTTTTTGTCTATGGCATTATTTCGACTGCCACTTTGGTTAAATAAAGATATCTTCTTTTGGAAGTTAATGGGATGTGGAAGAAACGGTAGTTTCGATAAAACACCAGACTGGCGTCAATGGGCAGTTTTGGAAATTATGAACAATACAGATGAACCCCAATCCCGGTTTCTAAAAA